>JBDTMW010000156.1:0-5940 GCA_039934065.1 Actinomycetota bacterium
CGATGATGTCGGCGAAGAACTCGGGCCGGTAGCGGCGATACAGGGCTGTGCTCACCTGCCCAACCTAGTCGGCCTGCCCGACACCTCATCCCGGTCCCTCTTGTTGCGCCGAAACCACCGAATCGCGGCCTCCAGGCCCGCAGAACAGTGGTTTGGGCGCAACAAGCTGCTGAGTGTGCCGATGAGGGGACCCCCCGCGTACCTGGAAGAGCTCACCTGCCCTTGCTGCCTTCCGGCCCTGGGGGAGTTCGGTGAGGTACCACCACGCGGGGGGCCTCGGGCCACTCTAGTGGCGTCCCCATGACGGTCAGAAATCCGGCAGCGACGGCCGATTGCAGAGTGCGCTTCCCCCTCGGGTAGCCTCCTCGACGGAGGATTCGCATAGTGGCCTAGTGCGCGCGCTTGGAAAGCGCGTTGAGTGAAAGCTCTCAGGGGTTCAAATCCCCTATCCTCCGCCACTGCGCAAGCCCGGGTCGTCCCAGAGCCGGTCAGTGCCGATCCGGCCGGTCAGGACCCAGTCCAGACTGCAGGCTGGGCATGGGCTCGCCTAAACTGGCGCGATGATCTTCATGGCGGTGGGCGACGGGCGCCCCTATCCCCCTCACGGGCTGGAGACGGCTCGGGACTGGGCTGACGTCCCGCCGCGCATGGTTCGGCTGGAAGAGCTCATCACCACCAAACGCCAACTTGACCTGAGTGCCTTGTTGTCCGAGGACTCCACCTTCTATGGCGACCTGTTCGCCCACGTCGTCCAATGGAACGGCAATCTCTACCTCGAGGATGGGCTTCACAGGGCGCTGCGAGCGGCACTTCAGCAGCGACGCGCCCTTCATGCCCGCGTGCTGGTGCTTGACTAGCGGCGCCGAGCCGTCATGCTCGGCTGAGCACCTGTCCGATCGGGAGGTACGCGGTGGATCAACTGCACGAGACCGGAGCCTCGATCCGTCGCCGTCGCCGTCGCCGTCGTGCGGCCATCACCCTGACGACTGTTGCCCTGGTGTTACTCGGGGGCTTCACCTATGCCGCCGCCTACTTTCAGGGGTGGGTCGGGACCGAGTCCGTCCCCAAGCCCGTGGCCAGCGCTGCCTGCCAGCCGGCGGGGCCGGTCAAGGCCTTGACACCAAGCGACGTGACTCTGAACGTCTACAACTCGACAGACCGCGTCGGGCTGGCTTCCTCCGTGGCAAAGTCGTTGCGAACATTGGGTTTCAAGGTCGTCGACGTCACCAATGACCCTCTGGGCAAGCCGATCAGCGGTGTCGGCGAGATTCGCCACGGACCGACCGGGGCGGCGGCCGCCGCTTTTGCAGCGACAAGGCTTTCGGGTGCCAAGCTGGTGCTCGACAAGCGCACCGACTCCAGCGTCGACCTCGTGCTGGGCACGAAGTTCACGGTCCTGACCGTGCCGCCCAAGGTCGCGCCACCGAAGCCGAGCAAGCCCACGCCGACTGCCTCACCCTCGACCTCCTGCTGAAGGCCGGGCGGGTCTACCAGCAGCTGTCACCGCCCGATCTACGGTGGAGAACCCGCCGGGCGCTTGTTCGTTGAGGCACAGACCTCGCCCGGCCCGGGCGCGGCTCGTAGGCTCTAGGCATGGCCCGGTACTTCGACGTCCACCCACAGGACCCGCAACCACGCCGCATCGCGCAGGTCGTGGCCATGCTGCAGCAGGACGCCCTCATCGCGTATCCCACGGACTCCTGCTACGCACTGGGCTGCCGGCTGGACAACCTCGCCGGTGGTGAGCGCATCCGTTCGCTGCGGTCCCTGGACGACAAGCACCACCTCACGCTCGTATGCGCGGACTTCGCCCAGCTCGGCCAGCTGGTCCAGCTGGACAACGCCGCCTTCCGCGCCATCAAGGCGTCGACGCCCGGCCCGTTCACGTTCATCCTGCCTGCGACCCAGGAGGTGCCGCGGCGGCTGGCACATCCGAAGAAGCGAACGGTCGGCGTGCGTATCCCGGACCACCCGGTCGCACAGGCGCTGCTGCAACAGCTCGGCGAGCCGCTGGTGTCCAGCACCCTCCTTCTCCCTGGCGACGAGGAGCCGATGACCGACGGCTGGCAGATCAAGGAAGACCTCGACCATCTGATCGACGCCGTCGTCGACGCCGGCGACTGCGGCAAGGAGCTCACCACGGTCGTGGACTGGTCCGCGGGGTTCCCGGAGGTCGTGCGGGTCGGGATGGGGAATCCGACGCGGTTCCAGTAGGCCGCAGCCGCCGCCCGCCGAGAGCCCCAGCGGCTCCCGGCTCAGCCCTTCGGCGTCGTTGCGGCCGGCGGATCGATGACGACGATACTGCCGCTGTACATGCCCATGGTGCAGCTGTACCGGTAGGTTCCCGCCGCCAGCTTCGGCAGCTCGATCACGTTGCGCCCCTCGGCGAGCACTCCTTGCACGCCCAGGTCCGGTGAGCTGATGCTGGCAGCGCAGGAGAACGGCGCGGTGGACGTCATGACCCAGTGAGTGGGCAGTCCGGCGTAGACCACCGCCTGGCCGGGGTGGTAGCCATCGCCATCCTGCTGCGTGTTGATCGTCTGGTCGGTGGCGGTCATCGTGACGTTGGAGCTGACCGCCTGTGGCGCTTTGGCCGCAGCGTTGAAGCTCACGGCGGTGAGGTCAACGCCGGCAAGGCGCAGCGCCGAGGTTGCATTGATGACGGCAAAGCCGACGACGACCACGCCCAGCGCGCGAAGCAGGGCGACCTTGCGCGTGCCCTTCAGCAGTGTCGGTGCGCCGGCAAGGGCGAGAAGAGCGGGCGCGGTGCCGATGGCGAAGGTGGCCATGATGGCTCCGGCGGCTCGCGGTGATCCGGTGGAGAAGGCATAGAGCTGCACAGCCTGGGTGAAACCACACGGCAGGAAGAACGTCGCGGCTCCGGCGAACACCGCCCCCACAGTCCTTCGGGCCGGGGCGTCACCGGTGAGGCCGAGCCGATCGCCCACAGCGGCAGGGATCGTCGGCGACCATGCGGCAACTCGCGGTGACAGTTCGGTAAGTCGCACGCCCACCAACAGCATGGTGACGGCAACCGCGACCATCAGGGCCACCACGACTGACTGCGGCATGGCCGTTCGTCCCCCGAGCGCACCCAGCACCACGCCGAGCAGTCCGAAACCACCGATGCGACCCGCCTGGAACGCGAGGTTGGTCCGCCAGGCCGAGGTTCGCGCGGACGCGCCCTTCGCTGCGGCACGCCCAGCGGCACTGGCCGAGATAGCGAGAACGATGCCACCGACCATCGCCATACAGGTGGACACCCCTGCAGCCAGGCCAAGGGCGAGAACGAGCAGCAGACCGCCGGTGCTGAGGTCACCCAGCTTCGAGGTGAGGTCCCCGAAACCGACCACCCACACGAGCGCTGCCACGACGAGAGATGCCGCCAGGGCGCTGCGCCATACCTCGACGTCGCGGTTGAACCACGGCGATCCCCCGACCCGGTAGCCGAGCTTGAGGATGGCCGCCTCGATCGCCGTCCGGCTGGCCTCGCTGGTCACGATGAGGCTTGCAGTGCCCTTGCGGGTCGAGGCACTTGCTGAGACGACGCCAGGCAGTGCGGCCAGGGACTTGGTGATGCGTCGCTCACAGGCCGTGCAGGTCATTCCCGCAACGGGCACGGTGATGAGCTCCTTGGAGCCGGGACGCATCGCCTTGGTGACTGTCATGGCGCTCTCTTTGCCTAGGTTTCCCGCGTGAGTGTCATAGCCCGAACAGCTCCCAGGCCGCCCTGCCCAGGGTGCCGCTCTCGTCGAGCCGCAGGGCGGACTTGGGTGCGTGCAGGATACCGCCTACCAGCCGGTGGGTCATCTGGTCGATGAGGGCGCGCTCCGGCTCGGTGAGGTTCGGCATTCGCCGGAGCAGCCACTCCAGCTCACTGAGTCTGCGGTCCTCTGCTGCTTCGGACATTGCCTGTATGGCGGGGGTCGAGTCGCGCGCCAGCAGCCACCGGCAGTACTCCCGGCCCGAGCCGGCCACCAACTGCTCCAGGCGGCCACGAAGCCCGCCCGGCAGCTCGACCTGGGCCCCCCAGGCGAGGTCGTCGATGGAGATGAAGCGGTCCCCCAGACGGGCCTGCAGGGAATCCGGAACCGCCGGCGGCGACGAGAGGTCGACGACGACGACGCCACTGTCAACCAGACGCTGGGCATCAAGCGCGTGGACCTGCCACGGCCCGGACAGGGCGACAACTACCCCGATGACGGGCGGCAGCAAACCGTCGACGGATTCGACCGCACGCCCGCCGACGTTGCCGGCCAGGCAGACGGCTCGTTCGGCGGTCCTGCTGGTGACGATGACCTGTGCCCCACGCCGGGTGGCCGCATGGGCGGTGAGCCGGCCCATGCTGCCCGCGCCGACGATGAGGAAAGGCTGGTCCTTGAGTGCGCCGGCCCGCTGTTCGATCTCGTCCAGCGCGGCATCGCCCAGCGACCTCTTCGCCCCGCCGAACCACTCGTGCGCCCGACGTCCGGCCGTCAGCGCGACCTGGAAAAGACGGTCCAGCACTGGGTTCAAAGGGCGCTCGGAGTGACGCAGGACGTAGGTCTCGCGGACCTGGTGCAGGACCTGGTCCTCGCCCAGGACTGCGCTCTGAAGGCCGCAGGCCACGCTGATGAGGTGGCTGGCCGCGGCGGCGTCATCGAGGCGCTGCCCACCGGCTGGCAGCACTGGCAGGTCAGCTTCGTTGAACGAGTCGAGTGCGACATACATCTCGACGCGGTGACAGGTGTGCACGATGATCACGGAGTCACTGGCCTGCAGGGCATGACACTTGGCGGCGAACGCCTCGCGGGCAACGCTGGGGACTCCTCGCGCATGAGCGATGAGGGCCACGACCGTGGCCGGTGGCGCCTCAGCCAGAGGAGACGACTTCACAGCCGAGGCGTGTGTCATCGCCTCGTCGGCGGGGCACATCTCAGTGGCGGTGGCGGACATGGTGATCACGAGCCATCCCTTTCGGACGCGTTGTCGGCCAGCTCAGTCGCGTGACCGGCCATCAGCCCTACCAGCAGCTGGTCGATCGCCTGGGTCGCTGTCACGAGCAGGTTGGTGGACTCAGTGGTGTCGAGGCCGCGGCGTCGGGCCACCTGGGCCAGCTCGCCCACGAAGAGCATGCGGAACCGGAGAAAGGCCTCGACGGTCTCGCGGATCTCGCCAGATCCCCGGGCAGCCAGACGGCCGTACTCCCCCGCGGCGCCCACGGCCTTCTGCATGGCCGAACGGCGCTCATCCTGCGTGACCGCGTCGATGGCCACGAGCAGCGAGCTCGCGATCCGGCGCCCGTGGTCGCGCAGGGGCTCCAGCTGGTCCTCACTGAGCCCGTCCAGCCAGCCCACGCCGCGGCAGGCCTGACCCAGGTGACGACGGAACACGCGCGTCATGTGCTCGGGTGTCTCGCCGAGGTGCTCCAGAGTGGGACGCTGCCGGCGGGCGGTCGGCAGCAGGCCAAGGATCGTCGAGCGGGCGAACCGGCGGTGCCCGCCGGGGGTCGTGAACGCCTGGACGTCCCCCGCTGCGCTCCAGCGACGCAGCGTGGCCGGCGATACGCCGATCAGTGCGCATGCGTCCTGGACTGTGAGCCACTCCTCGACCTCAGCCGCCTCTGGTGCCCGGGAGATGGTCATGAGGTCGGCGTCGCCTTGATAGCCAGCGGTTTTGCGCCAAGCTGAAGGACAGGCTCCTTGTGACACGTTGCGCAGTAGACCGGCAGGTGACACAGAGCACAGGACTGCGTACCACCAGCGGCAGTGATGGAGCTGGCGTGTTTGTAGAGCATCGTGTCGTGCTTGACCTTGACCGCGCCGCTGTTGTGACAGTTTGCGCAGTAGGTGCGCGCGTGACAGGCAGCGCACGTCGTCCCTGCCGGGTCGAGACTCTTGGTCACGTTCTTGTGGTTGAACACGTAGAGCTTGTCTTTGTGAGTGGCGGGCTTGACCCCCA
>JBDTMW010000157.1:0-5923 GCA_039934065.1 Actinomycetota bacterium
GCGGCATGTTCAAGAACCTTGAGAACAACCAGAACCCCTGGGGCATGTCCACCCGTGCCCGCCTTGACTGGGCCAAGGATCTGCCCTTCGACGTCAAGCAGGTCGGCCAGGACGTCGAGACGCTGGACGAGGTCGACTACCTGTTCTGGGTCGGCTGCGCTGGTGCCTACGAAGACCGCGCAAAGAAGACAACCCGGGCCGTGGCCGAGCTGCTCAACGCAGCGGGTGTGACGTTCGCCGTCCTGGGCAACGGCGAGACCTGCACGGGTGACCCGGCGCGCCGGGCGGGAAACGAGTTCCTGTTCCAGACACTGGCCCAGGGGAACGTCGAGACCCTCAACGAGGCCAAGGCGACCAAGATCGTCGTCACCTGTGCGCACTGCTTCAACACGATCAAGAACGAATACCCCCAGGTCGGCGGCAACTACGAGGTCGTCCACCACACCCAGCTGCTCAACCGTCTTGTCCGGGACAAGAAGCTGATCCCCGTGGCCCGCCCTGACCACGTGGACGGGACCAACGGCGCAGCCACACCGGAAACCGCTGAGACCGTCACCTACCACGACCCCTGCTACCTCGGCCGTCACAACGGCGTCTACGCCCCGCCGCGTGAGCTCATCGGAGCACTACCGGGTGTTGAGCTGCGCGAGATGCCGCGATCCGGCGAGAAGTCGTTCTGCTGTGGCGCCGGCGGAGCCCAGATGTGGATGGAGGAGAAGCTCGGCACGCGGGTCAACAACAACCGCACCGCAGAAGCACTCGCCACAGGCGCCAGCCGTATCGCGGTCGGCTGCCCGTTCTGCTACGTGATGCTCTCCGACGGCCTCACCGAGAAGCAGTCGGAGACCAGCGCCCACGCGGACGTCGAGGTCGTCGACATCGCCCAGATGCTCCTCGCCGCCGTCCGCCGGGGCTAGGGGGCCTGTCAGCCAAGGCCGTTCTTGGTGAGGAAGTCCTTGGCGACGGCTGAGGCGTCCGTCTTGTCGACCACGACCTCCTTGACCAGCGCACCCAGGGTTGCGGTGTCGAGCTTGGCCGAGATCGCGTTGAGCGCGGCGGAGATCGTGTCGTTCACCTTGGACTTGGTGATTAGCGGCACGACGTTCTGGGCTGCGAACAGGTTCTTGGGGTCGTCCAGGATGACGAAACCGTTGGCGGCGATGGACGGGTCCGTGGTGAAGAGGTTGACCGCGTCGACCTGACCGTTCTTGAGCGCCTGGACCGACAGCGGGCCCCCGGCGTCGAGGGGACGGAAGGTCTTGAAGTCGAGGTCGTAGAACTTCTTCAGGCCGGGAACACCGGTCGGGCGGGTCTTCCACTCGGGCGGACCGCCGAGGGTCAGGTCCTTGGCGATCGGCTGGAGGTCGGCGATGGTCTTGAGGTTGTACTTGTCGGCCGTCGCCTTGGTGACGACCACGGCGTCCTTGTCTTCGGCCGCGGACTTGTCCAGGACGGTAAGCGTCGCGGGGAGGGCTGTCTTGAGCTCGGCGTAGACACCCTCGGCGTCGGTGGCCTTGGCGTCCTTGTTGAAGTACTGGGCTAGGACGCCGGTGTACTCGGGGATCAGGTCGATGGAGCCTTCCTTGAGCGCCGGGATGTAGATCTCCCTGCTGCCGATGTTCAGCGTCTTCTTGACTGTGATGCCCTTGGCGCTCAGTGCCCCTGCGTAGATCTCGGCGAGGAGGACGTTCTCCGGGAAGTTGGCCGACCCGACGACGATCGTGCCCGCGGAGGCCGTGCTGGTGGACCCACCGGAGGCGAGAGGGTCTGAGCTGGAGCCGCACGATGCGACGGCGAGCATGGCAGCCGATGCAGCCAGCGCGAGGGCGATCCTGGTGCGATTCATCATCTTCTCTTTCCGGTCGGGGTCTAGAGGCTTTGCTGCAACGCAGGGGTCTGGATGCCCGTCCCCCCGTTGGCGTCGGTCGAACTCACCTTGCCATATCTTCCGGTCAGTCCGCGGGACACCACCGAACGCTGGACCAGTGCGAGGACCATATCGACAGTCAACGCCAGAAGGGCGACAAGTATTGCACCCGAAGCGGTCTGTGGTGTGTCCCTGACCGACAGGCCGTCGATCACGAACCGGCCGAGTCCCCCCAAGCCCACGACCGCGGCGATCGTGGCGGTGGCGATCACCTGCAACATCGCCGAACGGATCCCGGACAGGATCAGAGGGAGGGCACACGGGAACTCCACGTGACGGAGGACCTCCGTGCCGCGCATACCCATGCCCACGGCCGCATCGCGGACGGCCGGCTCCACCGACTCGACGCCGGCGTATGCGCCGGACAGGATCGGTGGGATGGCCAGAACCACCAGAACCAGGCCGGCAGGTGCCAGGAATGCGATGTCACCCCTGAGCCGGGGTCCCAGCCACAGGACGGCCAGGAAGAGCAGGCCCAGTGAGGGGATCGCCCTGGCGGCGCCGAGTGCGCTGACCACGAAGAAGCGACCTCGACCGGTATGCCCGATGTAGAGGCCCAGCGGAATCGCGATGAGAGCGGCGATAAGCAAGGCCACCAGGGAGTACTCCAGGTGCTCGATGAGCCGGCGAACGATGCCGTCGTCGCCCTGCCAGTGCGCGCTGTCGGCGAGCCACGCCAGGATGCGGTTGATCATGCTGCCACCTTCCCCGCGCGCTGCCAGGGCGTCAGCAGACGGGTGACCCCCAGGATCGCCACGTCGAAGAGCAGCGCCAGCAACACGCACGCGACCACGCCCACGATGATCGGGTCCAGGAACGCCCGGTTGAAGCCGTCGGTGAACAGCGACCCGAGCTGCGAGACGCCGATGAGCGCGGCCACGCTGACGATGCTGACGTTGCTCACCGCGGCAACGCGCAACCCTGCAGCGATAACAGGGACTGCCAGAGGAAGCTCGACCGACAGGAATCGACGAGCTCTCTTGTAGCCCATGGCTGTTGCCGACTGTTTGACCGCCTCGGGTACCGCGCCCAAACCGTCTGCGACGGTGCGCACGAGCAGCGCGACGGTGTAGATGGTCATGGCGATGACGACGTTGTTCGGGTCGAGGATCTTGGTGCCGAAGACCAACGGCAACATGATGAACACCGCCAGGGACGGGATGGTGTACAGCAGCCCGGTTCCGATGATCAGGAGCGGGTAGAGCACCCGGTACCGCGAAGCCAGCCAGCCGAGCGGGAGCGCGAGGAGCAGCCCCAGGAGCAGCGGCACGCCGGCGAGGTAGATGTGCCGGCCGGCCAGGCTCAGCACGTCGGTGAAGTGGCCCTGCAGCCAGGTCATTCGGGCGTTTCCTCGACGGGCCGCAAACCGGCACGCTCAAGGTCTGCATCGTCCAGCTCGGGCCGTGCACGCTCCTCGATCTCGGCGAGAACCTCAAAGGCGCGAACGGTGCCCAGCAGCGCCCCCTCGTCGTCAACGATCACCCCGCGGCGGCTCGGCGAAGACAGTGCGGCATCCAGGGCGTTCCGCAACGGACCACCCGCTGTGGCGACTGTGCCCCCACGCGCGAGCATCTCGGGTCTGATGGAGGCCGTGATCCGATCCGGCTCGATCCAGCCGAGCGGGCGCCGGTCGGTGTCGGTGACCAGGACCCAGCCGTCGCGTGCGGCTGCCGCTGCCTGCCCCGGCGTGGCCCCGATCGGCACGCTCGACTCGGTCGCGAGCGGGAACTGCGGTGATGTCTGGAAGCTCAGCGCCCGGTATCCGCGGTCCTTCCCCACGAAATCGGCGACGAAGTCATCGACCGGATGGGCAAGCAGCTGGGCGGGGTCGCTCAGCTGGGCCAGGTTTCCGCCGCCGCGGAGCACCGCGATCTGGTCACCTAGCTTGATCGCCTCCTCGATGTCGTGCGTGACAAACACGATCGTCTTGCCGAGATCGCCCTGCAGGCGAAGGAACTCGTCCTGCAGCTGCTCGCGCACAACAGGGTCCACGGCGCTGAAGGGCTCGTCCATCAGCATCACCGGCGGGTCCGCGGCGAGCGCCCGCGCGACGCCGACCCGCTGCTGCTGGCCGCCGGAGAGCTGCGCGGGATAGCGCTTCGCGAAGCTGGTCGGGAGGCCAACCCGTTCCATCAGCTCGAGGGCCCGGGCTTCGGCGGTGCGCTTGTCCCAGCCCAGCAGCATGGGAACGGTGGCGATGTTGGCGGCGATGGTGCGGTGTGGGAACAGTCCGGCGTGCTGGATGACGTAGCCGATGCCCCGGCGCAGCTGTGCCTCGTCCATCTCTGCCGTGTCCTGGTCGTCGACCCAGATCCGTCCGCTCGTCGGCTTGACCATCCGGTTGATCATCCGCAGAGACGTCGTCTTGCCACACCCGGACGGCCCAACCAGGACGGTGATCTTGCCGGTTGGAGCCTCCAGCGTCAGCTCGTCCACCGCTTTGGTGCCATCCGGGAACTGTTTCGAGACCGCGTCAAACCGGATCATGCGAGCAAACCTAACCGAGATAGCCGGTGAAATGAGTCAGCGGCCGCAGGCGGCCCAGCTATGGACGCAACGCGCCCCGCGCTGGTGCCAACAGAGTTCGAACCATGAACTCGGCGACAAGGTCATGCCACGGCTTGGCCGGAAACAGCATCGCGTGGCGCCCGCCGATGAACTCGTACAGCTCGACGTCCACGCCGTCCGCGCCGAGCGAACCGGCGAGCGCGGCCGTCTCCTTCGGGTCGGTAATACGGTCGGAGGTGCCATGGGCAAGCAGGACCTTGCGGTCACCAAGTGCCGGGATCGGCTCCCCTCCAGGCAGCCACGGCGCCAGGGCGGCAACACTGCGCACTCTCGCGTGATCGCCAACTCTCAGCGCTACCCGTCCGCCCATGGAGTGGCCGACCAGCCCGACCGGCAGGTTGCGGAAACGCTCACCGATCCGATCGAGAGCCCACAGCGCGTCCGGCAAAGGGGACTCGTGTCTACCGTTCCAGCCGCGCACCGCATAGCGCAGCGATGCCAGCGCGATGCGCCCTTGACCGGCCCGAACCACGCTGCGGCCAAAGGGAACCAAGCGCAACACCGCGGGGTCGAACGCCCGGACTGGGGAATGGTGCCTCTCCGTGCCGCCATGCAGGAGCAACACGACGGCGTCGGCGTTGGCGACGTCACCCCTGAATCGCAGGCGGGGGGCGCTGGACATGAGCGAAGGGTATTCGGCGTACCTGTGACCCGCCTGAGCACCTCCGGTGACCGACGGGCAGGTGGCCCGGCGGGCCTAGACCTCCGTGCGTTGGAAGTTCTGGAACGAACGACTTGCCGTGGGACCCCGCTGACCCTGATATCGCGATCCGTACTTCGCGCTGCCGTAGGGGTTTTCGGTGGGGCTGGACAACCTGAAGAAGCAGAGCTGGCCCACCCTCATGCCCGGCCAGAGCTTGATCGGCAGTGTGGCAACGTTCGACAGTTCCAACGTCACGTGGCCACTGAATCCAGGATCGACGAAGCCGGCGGTGGAGTGCGTGAGGAGACCGAGCCGGCCGAGCGACGACTTGCCCTCGAGCCGGGCGGCAAGGTCATCGGGCAGCGTCACGATCTCAAAGGTTGAGCCCAGAACGAACTCGCCCGGGTGCAGGATGAACGGCTCGCCGCGCTCGACCTCGATCAGGCGGGTGAGGTCTGGCTGGTCCTCGGCCGGGTCGATGAAGGGGTACTTGTGGTTGTCGAACAGCCGGAAGAACTTGTCCAGGCGCACGTCGATGCTCGACGGCTGGACCATCGCCTCGTCATACGGCTCAAGGTGAACCCGCCCGCCGTCGATCTCGGCCCTGATGTCACGGTCTGAAAGCAGCACGCCGACACGCTACCCGGTGCTCGCCGGAGCGCGGGCCCAACCACCTCACGCGTGTCGGTTAGACTGCCGATCGCGCCATGGCTGTATGCCGGCCAGCGCGCCTGCGGGTGTAGTTCAATGGTAGAACATCAGCTTCCCAAGCTGACAGTGCGGGT
>JBDTMW010000158.1:0-5909 GCA_039934065.1 Actinomycetota bacterium
GGGCGGCGGGAGACCCCTGGGAGTCTCCTGTCAGCCCTGGGGAGTCTCATGCCAGACGCCGGCGAATGAGCCCTCGTTCTGCGCGGATCAACAGGGGTATGACGGCCAGGCCCACGGCTGTCGTCAACAGGGTTGACCAGCCGGCGGCGGCCCATAGAACAGGCCAGCCGCTGGTCACAGCGCGCAGGATGCCAACGGCTGCAACGGTGCTCGCCGCCGCAAGAGTGGCCAGCGCCGGAAGCGTCGCCGAACGCCCGCCGTCACGATGCCAGAGCCCCGCGACCGCCCCCGCCGCGGCATACGTCAGCGCGGCGACACCGAGGGCCCCTGCTCCGGGGGGCATGAGGTCGATGGCCCAGCCGGCACCCAGGCCGAGGAGAGCACCCTTGGCGGGGCCACCAAGCAGCGCGGCGGCCACGACGACCAGGAGCACCAGATCAGGGCCCACGGATCCGAGCCGTGGAAGAACGACGGCGGACAGAGCCGCGGCCAGCACGACGAGTGCAGCACGGAGCAGCGAGAGCAGGCTGACCCGCACCCTCACTTGCCCGATCCCGTGGCTGGGGCCCTGGGGACTGACCGTGGAGTGGTCAGGATGACGGCGACCACATCCAGCGTCGCGGTGTCGACGAACGGTTCGACGACAGCCGTGGAGGTCAGCTGCCCGCGGTCCGGGTCGACCGCCACCACGGCTCCGACGGGAATGCCGGCCATGAACGGCCGCCCGCCGATGCTGCCCAGAGTCGTGACCGCGTCGCCCACCGCGACTGTCCCCTGTTGGAGCAGGGTGAGGCTGAGCCGGCCGGGACCGCGTGCCCTCGCGCCGACGGGCGGCGTGGCGGAAACGGATCCGAACCAGCCCCCTGTGCCCACCCGGACTCCGACGATGAGGTCGCGGTCACCGACGACCAGCACATCCGAGGTCCAGGCGGCAACGGCGATCACCCGCCCGACGAGTCCGGTTCCGGCGATCACGGTCAGGTCCTTGGTGACGCCGTCCCGGGATCCGACGTCGATGGTGACCCGGCGCTCACCCGACGATGACCCGCTGGTGACTGACGACCCAGGCGTGAAGGCCACGACGCGCGCCACCAGAAGCCGGGCACCCTTGGTGGCAGGCAAGGCCAGGACCGATGTGACCTCCTGGGCCTGCTGGACCGTCGCGGCGTCCTGCCGGCGCGCTCGCGCGAGCTCGTCCCTCTCACGGGTCAGCCGCTCGACGTCGTTGTCGCGTCCCGCCGTCAGGACCCGTTCGAGAGGCCCGAAGGCTGCGGCCGCCCCGGTGCGCAGGAAGGAGGTCGATGCGGGCTGTGCGAGATCGAGCCCCAGCAGGAACACCGTCGCGACGATCAGCACCACCAGGGTCCGGTGACGGCGGGACTGGGTCACGGCAGAAGGTCAGAACCGTTGCGAACCAACGAGAACGCGCTCGAGTGAGCCGAACTCCTCGACACAGCGACCGGACCCGCGGACGACTGAGCGCAACGGGTCGTCAGCCACGCGCACCGGCACGCCGAGCTCATGCCGCAAGCGCTCGTCCAGCCCGCGTAGCAATGCGCCTCCGCCGGTCAGCACGATCCCCCGGTCGAGGATGTCGCCGGACAGCTCGGGAGGGCACACGTCCAGCGTGCTGCGCACCAGCTCCACGATCTGCAGCACCGGGCCCTCGATCGCCCGGCGCACCTCTGGCGAGGAGATGGTGACCGTCTTGGGCAGGCCGGTCACGAGGTCACGTCCGCGGACGCGGGTGCTGAGCTCTTCTCGCAGCGGGAACGCCGAACCGGCATTGACCTTGATGTCCTCGGCACTTCGCTCACCCAGGAGCAGGGAGTACTCGTTCTTGATGTGGCTGATGATGGCGTCGTCGATCTCGTCGCCGCCCAGGCGCAGGGACTTGGAGTTGACGATGCCGCCGAGACTGATGACCGCGACATCCGTCGTGCCACCTCCGATGTCGACCACCATGCTCGCCGTCGTGTCGTTGACCGGCAGGTCGGCACCGATAGCGGCTGCCATCGGCTCCTCGATGACGTAGACCCGCCGAGCGCCCGCCCGGGTCGCGGCATCCTCGAGCGCCCGCCGCTCGACGCCCGTGACCTGGCTCGGCACGCAGACCACCATCCGCGGACGGACCAGACGTGAGGGCCGGACCTGGTCGATGAAGTAGCGCAGCATCCGCTCGGCCACGTCAGCATCGGAGATGACCCCGTCTTGCAGCGGTCGGATCGCGTGGACGTGTCCGGGGGTGCGGCCGAGCATCTCTCTGGCCGGGCGACCTGCGGCAACCAGGCGGCCGGTGCCGGCCTCGATCGCGACCACCGACGGCTCATCGAGCACGACCCCGCGGCCGCGTTCGTAGACCAGGGTGTTGGCGGTGCCCAGGTCGACGGCGAGGTCTCGCCCGAGAACCGGCCATCCGCGCATACCGGCGATCGTACGTGCCGCAACGGGTGCTCCTCGGCGCGTCTGAACCGTGTCGCCGATCCATTTCCGGTATGCCGTCCACGCGGCTTCCCGCCACAGGTTGGCGTCCGTCCGACCGGTCTGCAGAACGGGGTCCGCCGGCTCCCTCGGGCCGGTCGGCCAGGTCAGGAACGCTCGAGCTCGGAAGGCCCCACATGGAGGTCGAGCCACTCGACCAGGGGCGCCGAGGCTCGAAGCACCTTCACCACTTTGCCCTTCGCCCTGGCCGTGGCCAGCCATGGTTCGACCGGCCACTGCTTCCAGGTGACCAGGCCCTTCATCCGCAGCAGCTCGATCCGGGCATGGTCTTTGGGATAGCCGCGCGGCGTCGTCGAGAGGGTGCTCGCCGCGGTAATGGTCAGCCCGGCCGCCCTCGCGTCGTCCACGATCTTGGCCAGGGCCTCACCCGGCAGATCCACGTCGACCGCTCGGCGGTATCGGGCCAGCTGATCGCTCGCAAAGGCGTACATGCCGCTGGCAACCGCGAGCCCGTCGGCAGAGATCTGGACATAACCGTGCTGTGCGAAACTGGCCCCGGCCTGGGTCTTGTACGGGGTCTTGTCGGCGCTGAACCGGATGTCACGGTGCGGCCGGAACACCTTCCCTTCACCGAACTCCTTGCTGAGCTCAGCCAGGAGGGCTTCCATCGGCGCGCGCACCTGTTCGTCGTAGACGTTCTTGTGCGCCTGCCAGTAGGCCCTGGAGTTGTCGATCTCCAGAGCCTCGAAGAAGTCAAGGGCCGCATCGGTCCAGCCGGTGAACGTCATCGCCCGTCCTTTCATCTCAAGGTGTCTCGCGGGTTGTCGGGGACCCACCAGTGGAGTATCCACAAGAACAAGTCAACCGTCAGCCTCCGGCGTTCTCCGTCGGCCGGTCCGAGCGGGGATGAGCGCCCCACGTATCACGAACGAGATGACGGCTGCCATGCTGTCCGCATGACGACCCCCTTCCCCAGCGACCTCGACATCGGCCGTGAGGCCACCCTGTTTCCGATCGAGGAGGTCGCGGCTTCGGCAGGCATCGCGGCCGAGCATCTGGAGCGCTACGGCACCTATATCGCCAAGGTCGCGCCGACCGCTCTTGCCGAAGTGGCCGACCAGCCGAAAGCGAAGTACATCGTCATCAGCGCGGTGACGCCCACACCGCTGGGCGAGGGAAAGACCACCACCTCGGTCGGGCTGGCCCAGGGTCTGGCATTGCTCGGGCACCGCTCGATGCTCTCACTGCGACAGCCATCGCTCGGGCCCACGTTCGGCATCAAGGGCGGCGCGGCAGGAGCCGGCTACAGCCAGGTCGTGCCGATGGAGGCCGTGAACCTGCACCTGACCGGCGACTTCCACGCGGTCACCTCGGCGCACAACCTGCTCACCGCCATGGTCGACAACCACCTGCACCACGGCAACGAGCTCGGCATCGACACCCGCACGATCGCCTGGCGACGGGTGATGGACGTCAACGACCGCGCCCTGCGCAACATCGTCGTGGGCCTCGGCGAGCGGATGGACGGCGTGCCCCGGCAGGCCGGTTTCGACATCACCGCCGCGAGCGAGGTGATGGTGATCCTGTCACTGTCGACCTCGCTGCAGAACCTCCGCGAGCGCCTCGGCCGCATCGTCGTCGGCTTCACCTACGCCGGCCAGCCCGTCACCGCTGAGGACCTCAAGGCGGCGGGTGCCATGGCCGTCATGCTGCGCGACGCGATCAAGCCCAACCTGTTGCAGACGCTGGAGCACACGCCGGCCCTGATCCACGCCGGGCCCTTCGGCAACATCGCGACCGGTAACTCCTCGGTCGTCGCCGACCTGCTGGGCATCCGCACGTCGGACTACCTGCTCACCGAGGCCGGCTTTGGCTCCGACATGGGCGCTGAGCGTTTCTTCAACGTGAAGTGCCGGGCGTCCGGGCTGAAGCCAGATGCTGCGGTCCTCGTCGTCACCGTTCGCGCGCTGAAGACACACTCCGGTCGCTACCAGGTCGTCGCCGGCCGCGCGCTCCCTCCCGAGATGCTCGAGGAGAACACCGAGGACGTCCGGCTCGGCGCATCGAACCTGTTGCGCCACATCGAGATCGTGCGGCGCTTCGGGGTGCAACCGGTGGTGGCCATCAACGCGTTCCCCACCGACCACGAGTCGGAGCTCCAGGCCATCGTCGACATCGCGACTGAGGCCGGCGCCAAGGTGGCCGTGACCCGTCACGTCGCCGATGGCGGCAAGGGTGCGCTGGAGCTGGCTGCGCTCGTCGTCGAGGCAGCCAATGAGCCGAGCTCGTTCGCGTACCTCTACGAGCTCGACCTGCCGCTGGTCGACAAGATCGAGAAGATCGCAAAAGAGATCTACGGCGCTGATGGCATCGACCTGTTGCCGTCGGTGAAGAAGCAGCTGGCCCGGTTCGAGGTGCTTGGCTACGGGGAGTTCCCCGTGGTCATCGCCAAGACGCACCTGTCCCTGTCCTCGGACCCGACCCTGCGCGGTGCCCCGACCGGCTGGCGGATGCCGGTACGCGAGGTCCGGGCAGCTGTCGGCGCCGGCTACGTCTACGCCATCTGTGGCGAGATGCGCACCATGCCCGGGCTGAGCAAGCACCCGGGCGCCGAGCGGATCGACATCGACGAGGACGGCAACATCGTCGGCCTATCCTGAGTAGTGACCCGAGACACCTCACGAAGGGCTACCTCAACGATGCTCAGCGACGTATCCCCGAAGCACGCCCCGTGGTCGCACGATGCGGCACTGGAGACGATCGGTTCGCATGCCTTGCGGCGGGGGCCGCTGTTGCCGGTGCTGCACGCCCTGCAGAAGACCTTCGGGTATGTCGATCCGCGTGCGGTTCCGCTGGTCGCCAAGGCTCTCAACGTCTCACGGGCCGACGTCTATGGGGTGCTGACCTTCTACCCGGACCTGCGCACGACCCCGCCCGGGAGGGTCAGGGTCCAGGTCTGTCGCGGCGAGGCGTGCCAGTCGGTGGGCGGACACGCTCTGGCACAGCACGCGACGCGCTCCATCGGCGTCGGCTTCGGCGGCACCACTGCCGACGGGTCGGTCACCCTTGACGAGGTCTTCTGCCTGGGCAACTGCGCACTCGGGCCTACGGTCGCCGTCGACGGTCGGATGCACGGCCGGGTCAAGGCCGCCGATCTGGACCGGCTGGTCCGCGACAACGACGTCACTGAAATCGGCGGCAGCGACATGAGTGGCAGCGACATGACCAACGGCGACATGGCCAACCGTGGTGAGCTCAGATGACCACCGTCTATGTCCCCCGAGACTCCTCGGCTTGTTCCGTGGGCGCGGACGAGGTCGCGGCAGCCATCCAGCAGCAGGCAGCCCGCCTCGGCGCAGCCGTCGAGGTGGTCCGCAACGGCTCACGAGGGATGATGTGGCTCGAGCCACTGGTCGAGGTGGTGACCGCACAGGGACGGGTCGCCTACGGCCCGGTGACCCCGGACG
>JBDTMW010000159.1:0-5878 GCA_039934065.1 Actinomycetota bacterium
TGGCCAGCTTGGCGGCGATCTTGGCGATCGGGAACCCGGTCGCCTTCGAGGCCAGTGCCGAGGACCGTGAGACACGCGGGTTCATCTCGATGACGATGATCCGGCCGTCGCGCGGGTTGACCGCAAACTGGATGTTGCAGCCGCCGGTGTCGACCCCCACCTCGCGGATGATCGCTATGCCGAGGTCGCGCAACCGTTGGTACTCACGGTCGGTCAGGGTCAGCGCGGGCGCCACCGTGATCGAGTCGCCGGTGTGCACGCCCATCGGGTCGAGGTTCTCGATCGAGCAGACGACCACCACGTTGTCGGCGCGGTCGCGCATGACCTCGAGCTCGTACTCCTTCCACCCTGCGATCGACTCCTCGAGGAGCACCTCGCTGGTGGGCGAGTCATGCAGTCCTGAGCCGGCCATCCGACGCAGGTCTGCCTCGTCATGGGCAAAGCCCGAGCCAAGGCCACCCATGGTGAACGACGGTCGCACCACCAGCGGATAGCCGAGATCCGTTGCAGCGGCTAGACATTCGTCCATCGTGTGCGCGATCTGGCTGCGGGCGGTCTCGCCACCACAGCGCTCGACGACACCCTTGAAGAGATGGCGGTCCTCACCCAGATGAATGGCCTCGACGCTGGCGCCGATGAGCGGGCAGCCGTACTTCTTCAGGATGCCTCGTTCGTGAAGGAGGATGGCCGCGTTCAGCGCCGTCTGGCCGCCGAGGGTGGCGAGGACGGCGTCCGGGCGTTCCTTGGCGATGATCGCCTCGATGACCTCAGGCGTGATCGGCTCGACATAGGTGGCGTCGGCGAACTCGGGGTCGGTCATGATCGTGGCCGGGTTGGAGTTGACCAGGATGACCCGCAGGCCCTCCTCACGCAGCACCCTGCAGGCCTGTGTGCCCGAGTAGTCGAACTCGCAGGCCTGCCCGATCACGATGGGGCCGGACCCGATCACCAGGACACTGCTGATGTCTGTGCGGCGGGGCATCAGGCGTCTTCCTTCGAGTTGTCAGCGGCAGACATGAGCTCGACAAAACGGTCGAAGAGGTACTCCGAGTCGTGCGGCCCGGCGGCGGCCTCAGGGTGGTACTGAACCGAGAAGGCAGGGATGTCAAGGCATTCCAGCCCCTCCACGACGTTGTCGTTGAGGCCGACGTGGGAGACGCGCACCCGCCCGTACGCCGTCTGAGTATCACCCTCGAGAGGTGCGTCCACTGCGAACCCGTGGTTCTGCGCCGTGACCTCGACCGTGCCGGTACGCCGGTCCAGAACCGGCTGGTTGATGCCGCGATGGCCGTACTTGAGCTTGTAGGTGCCGAAACCCAGCGCACGACCGAGGATCTGGTTGCCGAAGCAGATGCCGAAGAAGGGCATCCTCGCGTCAAGAACCTCGCGCAGGAGGGCGACCTCGTGATCGGCGGAGGCGGGGTCGCCGGGGCCGTTGGAGAAGAAGACACCGTCGGCGCCGGTGGCCCGGATGTCCGCGATGGTGGCTGCGGCCGGGAGCACGTGCACCTCGATCCCCCGCCCGGCCAGGTGTTCTGGGGTCCGGGCCTTGATGCCAAGGTCGAGTGCGGCCACGGTGAGCCGTTTCACCCCGGCGGCCGGCACGACGTAAGGCTCCGACGTCGTGACCTCCCCGGCCAGCGCCGCACCGCTCATCTGCGGGGCCGACAGCACCCTTTCCAGCAGCGCCTCCTGTGACTCGAGCACCAGCGGACCGGAGAAGACACCGACCCGCATGGCACCGCGCTCGCGCAGGTGCCGGGTCAGGGCACGCGTGTCGATCCCGCTGATACCCACCACGCCCTGCTCGACCAGTACGTCCTCCAGGGAGCGGCAGGAGCGCCAGCTTGATGGGCGGACCGCAGGGTCGCGCACGACGTAGCCGGCGACCCAGATGCGTCGCGACTCGTCGTCCTCGTCGTTGACGCCGGTATTACCGATGTGCGGCGCGGTCATGATGACGACCTGGCGGTGGTAGCTCGGGTCGGTCAGCGTCTCCTGGTAGCCGCTCATGCCGGTGGAGAAGACGGCCTCTCCAACGGTGCCGCCGACCGTGCCGTAGGCGTCACCCCGGAACGTCCGGCCATCTTCCAGAACGAGAACCGCTGGTTGGCGCGCGCGGAACGTCGAGCCCGCCGTCACACCAGAGCACCCTTCAGGACGGTCGGGACGCCCCGCAACAGTGTTGCCTGAACGGTGCCGGTGAGTCGGCGACCATGCCAGGGGTTGTTGCGGGACAACGACATTGAAGCCTCTCGGTCCACGGTCACCACCGCCGACGGGTCGACCAGGGTGAGGTTGGCTGGCTCCCCCACCGCGATCGGCCGGCCATGACCGGACAGGCCGGCGATCCGCGCCGGACGCACTGACATGACCTGCGCGACACCAGCCCAGTCCAGCAGATCCGAGCCGACCATGAGGTGGCTGATGACCGAGAACGCGGTCTCCAGGCCCAGCATTCCGAAGGCTGCATTGTCGAAGGTGTGCTCTTTGTCGTGACGGGCATGTGGTGCGTGGTCGGTCGCGACGGCGTCGATCGTGCCGTCCGCCAAGGCCGCACGCAGGGCTTCGACGTCCTCACTAGGCCGCAGCGGGGGGTTGACCTTGAACGTCGGGTCATAGCCGGCGAGCAGGTCGGTCGTCAGCATCAGGTGGTGCGGCGTGACCTCTGCGGTGACAGAGATGCCCTGCGCCTTGGCCCATCGGATGACCTCGATGGAGCCGGCCGTGGATACGTGGGCGATGTGCACCCGCGACCCCGTGTGCCGGGCCAGCATCACGTCGCGCGCCACAATGACCTCCTCGGCCACACCAGGCCACCCCGGCAGGCCGAGGCGACCGGACAGCTCGCCCTCGTGACAGCAGGCTTTGCGGTCGGCCAGCTGGGGGTCCTGCGCGTGCTCGGAAACCACACCCCCGAAGGCCTTGATGTATTCCAGCGCCCGGCGCATCACCCTTGCGTCGGCAACACACTTGCCGTCATCGGAGAAGACCCGCACTCGCGCCCGCGAGCGAGCCATCAGGCCGAGCTCGGAAAGCTCCTCGCCGGCGAGTCCTTTGGTCACGGCACCGACCGGCTGCACGTCGACCAGACCGGACAGTCGGCCGAGGTCCAGAACACGCTCAGCGGCCTCGGCCGTGTCGGTGACCGGAGTCGTGTTGGCCATGGCAAGGATCGCGGTGAACCCGCCCATCGCCGCGGCGGCAGAGCCACTGGCGATGGTCTCGGCGTCCTCGCGACCTGGCTCACGCAGGTGCGTGTGCAGGTCAACCAGGCCGGGCAGCGCGACCAGCCCGTCGGCGTCGATGGTCTGGTCGACAGATCGCACACCGGCCGCCTTGATACTGCCGATCTCAGTGATCACCCCGTCGCTGATCAGCAGGTCCTGGCGGCCGGCACCGAGCAGGTCGGCACCCTTGATCAACAGACTCATGCGACAGTCCCTTCGCCGGCAAGCAGGTGGTAGAGCACGGACATCCGGATGGCCACTCCGGCCGAGACCTGGTCCAGGACCAGGGACTGGGCGGCGTCAGCGGCATCCGTGGCGATTTCGAGACCACGGTTCATCGGCCCGGGATGCAGGATGACCGCGTGTTCCTGGAGCGACTTCAGCCGCTCACGAGTCAAGCCGTAACCGACCGTGTACTCGCGCTCGGTCGGGAAGAAGCCACCGCTCATCCGCTCACGCTGGACCCGCAGCATCATCACTGCGTCGACGGTGGGCAGGACCGCGTCGAACTCGTACGACGTTTCGAAGCCCTCGCTCTTGGCCCAGGTCGCGATGCCGCCGGGCATCAGGGTCGGGGGCGCCACGACCGTGACACGCGCGCCCAGGGTCTTCAGGCAGATCAGGTTGGAGCGCAGCACCCGGGAGTGCGTCAGGTCACCGACGATGGCCACGTGCCTGCCCTCGAGGTCGCCAAGGCGCTGGCGCATGGAGTAGGCGTCGAGCAAGGCTTGGGTGGGGTGCTCGTGCGTCCCGTCCCCCGCGTTGATGACTACTGCGTCGACCCACCCGGAAACCTGCTGAGCGGCACCGCTGGCGCTGTGCCGGATGACGAAACCGTCGACACCCATGGCCGCGACGGTCCGCACCGTGTCGCGCAGAGACTCGCCCTTGCTGGTGGACGACCCCTTGCCAGAGATGTTGATGACGTCTGCGGAGAGCCACTTGCCGGCCAGCTCAAAGGATGAGCGGGTGCGCGTGGAGTCCTCGAAGAACATGTTCACGACCGTTCGCCCACGAAGGGTGGGGAGCTTCTTGACCTCGCGATGCTGAACATCGTGCATGGTCTCGGCGGTGTCCAGAATCGCCAGGATGTCTTGCCTGTCGAGGTCGTTCATCGACAGCAGGTGGCGCTTCATCGGTCTCCTCCGCTGATTCGAACTTCATCGAGGCCGTCATGTTCGGCCAGTCGCACCTGCACGCGTTCGCTGCCGGAGGTCGGCAGGTTCTTACCCACGTAGTCGGCCCGGATGGGCAGCTCTCGGTGGCCGCGGTCCACCAGGACCGCCAGACGGACAGCCCGGGGACGGCCGAGCTCGGAGAGGGCGTCAAGGGCAGCACGCACTGTACGGCCGGAGTAGAGCACGTCATCCACCAGCACGACTGTCTTGTCGTCGATGCCATGTGCGGGGATGGCGGTGTGCTCGATCCCCCTGATCGGCTGACGGCGCAGGTCGTCGCGATGCATGGTGATGTCGAGTGCGCCGAACGGCACCTCGCGCCCTTCGACCTCAGCCATCACGGCAGAGAGGCGACGCGCGAGTGCGACACCCCGGGTCGGGATACCGATCAGGACCAGGTCTTGTGAGCCCTTGTTGCGTTCAAGGATCTCGTGGGCCACGCGCCGCAGTGCCCGGGATACATCACCGGAACTCATCACGACCCGCGCGGTCTCGGTGGACTGGTCGCTCAGGCGGCCATCGGATGGTGGAGCAGAGTCTGGTCGCGTCACAGCGCCGGACCTCCTTCCCCGCCTCACTGGACGGGTCGTTAAAGGATGTCGATCGAACGCCGCGATAGTAGCACCGCGCCGCGATGATGAGGACTTCCGACACGTCGAGGGCTGCGCCCTGGAGATCAGGCGGGAGCGCTTCAGACGAGGGTCGGTTTGACCTCGGCGAGCCTGGCCAACAACCCGTTGACGAAGGTGGGCGAGTCATCGGTCGACAGCGAGCTGGCCAGGGCAACCGCCTCGGAGATGGCGACCACGTCGGGCACCGCCTCGCTGTAGACGACCTCCCAGGCGCCGATGCGCAGGATCGCACGGTCGACGGCCGGCATCCGGTCAATGGTCCAGCCCTGGCTGTACGTCGCCAGCAGCTCGTTGATCTCGAGCCACTTGGCGACGACACCCGAGACGATCTCGACCGTGTAGTCGTTGAGAGCGTGTTGGGTTGCCGGGGTCGAGATCCGTTGTGCCAGAAGGGTTTCGGCGTTCAGGCCGCGCTGATCGGCCTCGAACAGAATGTCGAGCGCACGTTTGCGCGCTTTGGAGCGTGCAGACACCTCAGTTGACTCGACCGAGGTAGGAACCGTCGCGAGTGTCGACCTTGATCTTGGTGCCCTGGTCTATGAACAGCGGGACCGCGACCTCCGCACCCGTCTCGAGAGTTGCCGGCTTGGTACCACCAGTGGAGCGGTCGCCCTGCAAGCCGGGCTCGGTGTAGGTGATCTCGAGGACCACGGAGGCGGGCAGCTCGACATACAGGGGGGCGCCGTCGTGCGTGGCCACCATCACGTCCTGGTTCTCGAGCATGTACTTGGCGGCATCACCCACGACGTCCTCGGACACGTGCAGCTGGTCGAAGGTGTCGCCGTCCATGAAGACGAAGTCGTCGCCGTCCTTGTACAGGTACTGCATGGTCCGCTTG
>JBDTMW010000160.1:0-5851 GCA_039934065.1 Actinomycetota bacterium
ATGACCTGTGGACGAGTGGGGAGTATCCACAACCGACCTGAGTTGTCCACGGCTCTTCTCCACGCCTCATCCACAGGCTTCGAGCCCCGCCACCTGCAAGGACGGGGTTTATACACACGATCCACAGGCCCTACTACAACGATGAGACCTAGGTAGATGGATTCAGCCCCGAGTACCTGGGGAAAGGCAAAGTGTGAAGTAGTCACGGCCAGGTGTTGGCCGGAGGTCCTCGTGGCATTAGGGTCAGTGCGCACCTCTGTATGCGGCGTGTCATCACTCGTGTTTGTCGAAGGGCGGGGTCACCGATGAAGTTTCGGGTCGAACGCGATGTTCTCGCCGAGGCCGTGACGTGGGTTGCCCGCGGCCTGCCCAACCGTCCACCGGTCCCGGTGCTGGCCGGCGTCCTGATCGAGGCCAACGACGAGGGCACTCTCACCTTGTCGGCTTTCGACTATGAGGTCTCGGCCAAGATCACGGTCGCGGCAGAGGTTGCCGAGTCTGGCAAAGTCCTGGTGCTCGGTCGTCTTCTTGCGGACATCTCGCGCAACCTGCCGGCCCGCCCCGTAGACGTGTCTACCGATGGCAACAAGGTCCAGGTTGTCTGTGGCTCCAGCCGGTTCAGCCTGCTGCTGATGCCGGCCGACGACTACCCCACCCTGCCCGCGTCGCCAGCCATCAGCGGAACCATCGCCGGCGACGTCTTCACCCAGGCGGTGGCTCAGGTGTCGATCGCGGCCGACCGAGGCGACACCCTGCCCATCCTGACGGGGGTGCGGCTCGAGATCGAGGGCGACAAGATGACCCTCCTCGCCACCGATCGCTATCGGCTTGCGATGCGCGAGCTCAGGTGGAACCCGGAGGCCAGCGATGCGAGCTATGTCGCTCTGGTTCCGGCACGGACACTGTCTGACACGGCGAAGGCTCTTGGCGCCTCAGGTTCTGTCGAAATCCACCTGGGGGGCACCTCGGACGGACTGATCGGTTTTGAAGCAGGACAGCGCCGCTCGACGACCCGCCTTCTTGATGGCGAGTACCCCAAGGTCACCTCGATCTTCCCCTCCAGTGCAGAGACAGAGTCGGTCATCGAGACAGCTGCTCTGGTCGAGGCAGTCAAACGAGTCGCCCTGGTCGCTGAACGCAACACACCTGTCCGCTTGCGTTTCAGCGACGGAAAAGTTCTGATCGAGGCTGGTGCCGGCGATGACGCCCAGGCCAACGAGTCGGTCGAAGCAGTCCTGACAGGGCCCGAGATCGAGATCGCCTTCAACCCGCAGTTCTTGCTGGAGGGGCTGGGAGCCGTCGGGACGACATACAGTCGCCTGTCCTTCACCCAGAGCAGCCGCCCGGCGGTGCTTTCGGGCCAGGCAGAGCTCGATGGCGATGCTGACACGTCCTATCGATACGTCCTGATGCCAGTCCGCTTCGCCAGCTAGACCACATCCCACAGGCCCCGGACTCACTGCAATCACGTTCAACTGCAATCACATTCACTGCCAACGGGAGTTACACCATGCACCTCGGACTGATCGGCCTGGGCAAGATGGGCGGCAACATGCGCGAGCGGATTCGCGGCGCAGGTCACGAGGTCGTCGGCTACAGCCGCAGCTCCACCACCCGCGACGTCGCCAGCCTTGAAGAGCTGGTTGCCGCACTGCCGGCCCCACGTGTCGTGTTTGTCATGGTGCCGGCGGGTGATGCGACGGCGCAGACCATCACCGCTTTGGGCGACCTCCTCTCGACAGGAGACCTGGTCGTGGATGGAGGCAACAGCAAGTTCACCGACGACATCGTCCACGCGCAGGAGCTCAAGGCCAAGGGGATCGGGTTCGTCGACTGCGGTGTCAGCGGCGGTGTATGGGGCAAGGAGAACGGCTATGGCCTGATGTGTGGCGGCGACGCTGAGCATGTCGAGATGGTCATGCCGATCTTCGATGCCCTGCGCCCCGAGGGTCCACGTGCCGAGGGGTTTGTCCACGCGGGTGACGTCGGCTCTGGGCACTACGTCAAGATGGTCCACAACGGCATCGAGTACGGCCTGATGCAGGCCTACGCAGAGGGCTTCGAGCTGCTCCTGGCCAAGGACACCGTCAAGGATGTTGCGGGGAGCTTCAAGGCCTGGACCCGCGGCACGGTCGTCCGTTCCTGGTTGCTCGACCTCATGGTCAAGGCGCTCGAGGAGGACCACGACCTCGCCCAGATCAGGGGCTACGTCAACGACTCGGGCGAAGGGCGCTGGACCGTCGAGGAGGCCATCGCCCACGCGGTGCCGATGCCGGTCATCACCGCCGCATTGTTCGCACGCTTCTCGTCGCGACAGGATGACTCACCGCAGATGAAGGCAGTCGCCGCGCTGCGCAACCAGTTTGGCGGACATGCAGTCACCAAGGCCGGCGAGACCGGTGTGCTGACCGATCACTGACCCATGCTGCTGCTCTTGTTGCGGCGGAACCACCGTTTCGGGCGCTTCGAGGTGCTGATTCGGTGGTTTCGGCGCAACAAGCGGGCAGGGGAGGTGGGGGGGCCGTGCACCTGAGACATCTGGCGGTGGTCGACTTCCGCAGCTATGCAGAGGCCGAGCTGCCACTGACGCCCGGGGTCACCACCATGATCGGGCTCAACGGTCAAGGCAAGACCAATCTGGTCGAGGCAGTCGGCTATCTGGCCACCCTCGGCTCGCATCGCGTGGCCAGCGACGCACCACTGGTTCGTTTCGGTGAGCAGCAGGCCATCGTTCGAGGTGCGGTCGTTCGTGACGGCCGCGAGACGATGGTCGAGATCGAGATCAACACCGGGCGCGCCGGCAGCCGCAACAGAGCTCGGCTCAACCGATCACCGGTCCCCCAGCCACGCGAGGTGCTAGGGACACTGCGCACGGTGATGTTTGCGCCGGAAGACCTCTCGTTGGTCAAGGGCGACCCATCCGAACGACGCCGTTTCCTGGATGAGCTCCTGGTGGCCCGTCAGCCGCGGTGGGCGGGTGTCCGGGCTGACTATGACAAGGCGCTCAAGCAAAGAAACGCGCTGCTGAAGTCCGCAGCGCCCATGCTCCGGCGCGGCATCCGCAGAACCCCAGGTCGATCGACCGGAATATCCACATCTTTGTCCACAGAAGATGTGGATAAAGATGTGGATAACACTGAGGGCGCCTTACACACCCTGGACGTCTGGAACACCCACCTGGCCAGGGTCGGTGCCCAGCTGCTCTATGCCAGGCTGCGTCTCATGCGTGACCTGGGTCCCTATCTCGCGGCTGCGTATGACGAGGTCAGCGCGGCCCGGTCCGATGCTCGCATCGCCTACAAGTCGTCACTGCGCGAGGAGATGTCGCGGGATATCGCCGCTGGCGTGGTGCCGGAGATGGATGAGCTGCACGACGAGCTGATGGCCTCTTTCGAGGCGATGAGGGTCAATGAGATCGAGCGCGGCGTGTCACTGGTCGGTCCTCATCGTGACGACGTGGTGCTCACCCTGGGTCAACTGCCGGCCAAGGGCTACGCGAGCCACGGCGAGTCCTGGTCCTTCGCGCTGGGACTGAGGCTGGCGGCATACCAGCTGCTGAGGCACGACCTGGGCGAGGACCCGGTGCTTATCCTGGACGATGTCTTCGCCGAGCTCGACTCCGGCCGCCGTGAGCGGCTGGCCGGGATGATCGCCGACTGCGAGCAGGTGTTGATCACTGCTGCCGTGCCCGGTGACGTGCCGACCACCCTGTCCAGCTCCGGCACGACGTATCGCGTCACTCTGGGCCAGGTCAGCCGTGACGACTGACGACCGGCGGGGCCGGGGACGCCGCGGCAAGCACGTGAGCGACGATGCGACCACCCACACGACCAACGCCAGTGGAGACGATGAAGCGTCGGAGCGTGAAGGCGGCGCCGCCATGATCGAGGAGCCGGGCACAGATACGCCTGATACGCCCGATACAGCCGCGGCGTCGGCGCTGGCCAGGGCTCGTGAAGCCGCCCGGTCCAAGGGGCTGAGACCCGGCAGCAGGCCGTTGCGCAAACGCCGAACCCAAGGTCAGCAGGGCAGCGGCTTACCGGGCTCGGCCGGTTCTGGCCGTGACCCAGCGGTGCTCGGCGACCAGATGGACCGGCTACTGCTTGATCGCGGATGGAACCTGGATGTTGCCGTCGGTGCGGTGATGGGACGCTGGCCGGAGATCGTCGGCCCGGATGTCGCCGAGCACTGCAAGCCGGTGACCTTCAGCGATGGAGTCCTGACGGTTCGCGCGGACTCGACTGCGTGGACCACCCAGATGCGGCTGATGTCGTCATCGATCCTTGGCCGGCTGGAGTCCGAGGTGGGCAAGGACGCCGTCACCGAGCTCCGGGTGCAGGGTCCGAGTGCACCGTCCTGGAGCCGGGGACCCCGAAAGTCGACCGGCCCGGGCCCTCGCGACACGTATGGCTGACGCCCCGCAAGTACGCTCGACGACTGGCGCCAAGGCACTGATGGTGGCCCTCGGTGGCGGGCTCAGTCGGGCGGTGAGAGGCCCCACTACGTAGGGGGAGTAGGGACTGCCGGTTATTTTGCCGGAAAATGGCGTTGACGGGGCTCCTGAGAGGCACCTTGTCGGTCCCGACCGCTAGACTGGAGAACGAATCGGCGGCCTGCTTGATGAGGTGCCGGGAGGTGTTCTGGGTCGGACGACGCGGAGGCTCCCGGACGGCTCCTCTGGTGTGGCCGCTTCCCGTGCCCGAACCCGTCGACGTACCGAGATGCAGCACGGGCCGTGCGCGGAATGTTGTGACCATCGTTTGAAGCCAAAGGAGCACCGTGTCCGAGGTCAGCCCAGAGAACCAGCCCGACCCCGTGAGCGCACCCAAGCCTCCAGCACCCAAAGCACCCAAAGCACCCAAACCAAAAGGCCCGGCCTACGACGCGAGTGCCATCACCGTCCTCGAGGGACTTGAGGCCGTTCGCAAGCGCCCCAGCATGTACATCGGCTCCACCGGCGAGCGTGGTCTGCACCACCTGGTCTGGGAGGTCGTTGACAACTCCGTCGATGAGGCGCTCGCAGGGTTCGCCGACCACATCGAGGTCACGCTGCAGCCCGACGGCGGGGTCAAGGTCGTCGATAACGGCCGCGGTATCCCGACCGGAATCATGGAGGGTGAGGGCAAGCCGGCTGTCGAGGTCGTGCTGACCCAGCTGCACGCCGGCGGCAAGTTCGGCGGCGCCGGATACACGGTCTCCGGTGGCCTGCACGGCGTCGGTATCTCCGTGGTCAACGCGCTCTCGGACCGGGTCGACATCGAGGTCCGTCAACGCGGCCACGTGTTCCGCCAGACCTTCCTGGTGGGTGTGCCCGCGGACGACCTGTCGATGGACGAGGCCACCGACGAGACCGGCACCACGGTGACGTTCTGGGCCAGCCCCGACATCTTCGAGACCACCACCTATGAGTACGAGACCCTGCGCGCCCGGTTCCAGCAGATGGCTTTCCTGAACAAGGGCCTGACCATCACCTTGACCGATGAGCGCCCCCGCGCCATCGAGGCGGCCGTTGACGACGACGCGGCCGAGGGGTTGGACGAGGACCAACTCGAAGCCATGCCCGCCAAGCCGCGCACGGTCTCCTACCGCTACGAGGACGGCTTGGTCGACTACGTCAAGCACCTGGTCTCGTCCAAGCGCTCCGAGCCGGTGCACCTCGAGGTGATCTCGTTCGAGCTTGAGGACACCACGAAGCGCATGTCGCTCGAGGTGGCGTTGCAGTGGACCAGCGCGTACTCCGAGTCGGTTCACACCTATGCCAACACCATCAACACCCACGAGGGTGGCACCCACGAAGAGGGCTTCCGGGCGGCGATGACCAAGCTGGTCAACGACTTCGCCCGTGGCCAGA
>JBDTMW010000161.1:0-5828 GCA_039934065.1 Actinomycetota bacterium
AGGCGCTCGAGGCCTGATGTCCGCCAACCTTGACTCCGGACGGGTTGGGCCGCCCGACCTGCTCACATCTCGAGATTCCCCCGAGCACCCGGACTACCCCGGTTTCTCGTGGCGTTCCATAGTCCATGGCTGAATACCCGCGTTTCCCCCGCGTCGTCGACGACGTCACCGTCCGGCTGATCGCCACCGCCGTGCTGGTCCTGGCCGTCACTGCCCTGGCCCTGAACCAGTGGTGGATCTACGCGGTGCTGGCTCTCGACTTCACCTTGAGGACCGCGTTCGGCCCCAGCGCCAGCCCGATCGCACAGGCCGTGATCCGCTTCGTGCGTCCACAGGTCAAGGCCACACCGCGCCCGACCGCCGGACCCCCCAAGCGCTTCGCCGCCGCCATCGGCGCTGCCCTGACCACCGCAGCAGCAGTCCTCTGGGTTCTGGGTGTCGCGGCCCCGGTCGTCGTGGCGATCGGAGCCATCATGGTCGTCTTCCCAGCCCTCGAGTCGATCCTCGGTCTCTGTGTCGGTTGCAAGGTCTTCGCCACCCTGATGAGGCTCGGGGTCGTGCCCGCCGAGATCTGCCTCGAGTGCGCCGACATCAGCCTGCGCCAACGCAGCCTGCCCAGCACCGCCTGAGTCGCTGAGCCGTCAGGTTCGCCAGATCAGCACGACGGCCCGGTCGTCGGTCTCGCCGGCCAGTGGTGCTGCGCAGATCCGCGACGCGCCACCGGCAAAGCCACCTGCAATGAGGCTCTCAGCCGCGCCGAGCATCCGGTCGATACCGACCGAGAGGTCGCGGGTTCGGGTCTCGACGACTCCGTCGGTGTAGAGCAGCAGTGCGTCACCACGGCTCAGCTGATCATTCGACCGGGGAAACGTCGCGCCGTTCTGGATACCCAGCAGCGGACCGTTCCCAGCGTCCAGGATCTGCCAGCGGCCAGAACCAGCGGAGAACTTCACGGCGGGAGGGTGTCCGGCACTGCCGAACGAGAACCGGCCCGAGTCAACCTCAAGCGCCACGTGCACCGCGCTCGCAAAGCCTTCGCCCCAGCCCTGGCGGATCAGATAGGTGTTGGCGGCGCCAAGAAGGTCGGCGGGATCCATCGCTCCCAGCAGCCCGCCCAGAGCCCCCGACAGCAGCAGCGCGCGGGTCCCCGCCTTGGCTCCCTTGCCTGAGACATCGACCAGCGCCACCTCGAGCCGGTTGCCGGCGTTGGAGCGCGCGGCCACCACGAAGTCTCCCGAGAACGAGTCGCCGTGAGCCGCTTCCAGAGCAACCTCGATGTGCCACGGCTCGGGCAGAGCCGGCAGATCACCGTGTGCGCGCAGCCGATCGCGCAGATCGACCAGCATCGACTCCCCCAGTGTCCCGTGAACACCCAGCCGGGCCCGGGACACCGACAGCCAGGTCATCATGGCGCCCACGACGACGAAGACGATGCAGGCGCCCACAAAACTGGTCTTGTACGCCCCGCGCAACCACCCGTCGTAGACCATCAGACCGGCGATAGCCAGCATGACGAGGGCGAGCCATCTGGGCGGCAGGAACAGCCCGGCGAGGACGACCAAGGGCAGGAAGGACGACCAGGGCATGGCGGCCGGCCAGCGGATGATCAGGCTGGACACCAATACCGCAATCAGGATGAGGAGGGCTGCGGGCACCGCCGGGTGGCTCCGAAGAATCGAGCTGATCCGCCAGGAAAGCCAACCACGCGCGGCCGAGCGGCGACGGCGTGAGAGACCCTGGAGCCTTACAAACTGCGGAGTCGTCACAGTCTGCATGGTGGCACCGTCACCGTGCGGGCGCGAGAGTTTCGCGTATTTCCTGACACAGACGGGGTCACGCTGAAGGTCAGCCCTCTGAGGCTGGGACCGGTGGAAGCTCGCCCGAACGTTCGTAACGCTCGACCATGGCCAGGCGTCGCGCATGCCGCGCGTCACCGCTGAACGGGGTGGTCAGAAAGGCCTCGACCATGGCCTGGGCCTCGGCCTCGGTGTTCATCCGGGCACCGATGGACAGCACCTGTGCGTTGTTGTGGGTCCGGGCCAGCTGCGCAAGCTCGACGTTGTAGGCAAGCGCCGCACGGATGCCCTTGACCTTGTTGGCGGCCATCTGCTCACCGTTGCCCGATCCGCCCAGAACGATGCCGAAGGCTCCGATGTCGCCCGACACGGCCTCTGCCGCGCGCAGCACCGCAACCGGGTAGTCGTCCTCGGGGTCGAAGTAGTCAGGCCCGTGGTCGACCACGTCGTAGCCCTTGGCCTGCAGGAAGGTCACCAAGCTGCACTTCAGGTCGTATGCCGCGTGGTCGCCGCCGATGTGAACGCGCATGTGTGGAAGTCCTTTGCTGTCAGGGATTCTCAGTGGAAGTCGTGCGGGCTCAGGTCGAGAAGACCGGCCCGATGGTGCGAGTGCGTTTGATCTCGAAGAAGCCGGGGGTGCCTCCCACGAGGAGGCAGCCGTCCCAGAGCCGGCCGGCTTCCTCGCCGGTGGGGGCCGGCGATACGACGGGCCCGAAGAAGGCCATCCCCGCCACGGAGACGACGGGTGTACCCACGTCGTCACCCACCAGGTCCATGGCCCGCTGGTGGCTGGCGCGCAGCTCGATGTCGACCTCGGTGCTGTCAGCGAACTCGATCAGCTCTGCGGGCAGGCCGACCTCATCGAGCGAGGCCGCGATGACCGCGCGATAGTCCTCCTCGCCGCCGAGGTGGATGCGGGAGCCCATCGCCTCATACAGGGGCTTGATCACCTTGGGACCGTGCTGGCGCGCGGCCGCGGTGATGACCCGAACCGGGCCCCAGGAGGCTGCCATCAGCTCTCGGTAGCTCTCGGAGATGTCGCGGCCGTCGTTGAGAACCGCCAGGCTCATCACCGACCACGTGACCTCGACGTCGCGGACCTGTTCGACCTCCATCAGCCAGCGCGAGGTCAGCCATGCCCATGGGCAGATCGGGTCGAACCACATTTCGGCGGTCATCTTGGCGGTAGTTGTCACGCGCCCATCCTGTCAGCCGAGCGCCGGCACCGATGACGGGGTGAGAGCCTCACGCGGAACATGTGAGGATGGACAGGACCCAACGACGTGTCCACACAGGAGATGACCCGTGCCCGGCAAGAACCTGACCCGCGACGAAGCCCGAGAGCGCGCCGCCCTGCTGTCCGTGGCTTCGTATGACGTCGCCCTCGACCTGACGACCGGACCCACGAACTTCCGAACCCGGTCGACAGTGGCGTTCACGACGTCCGAAGAGGGCGCGAGCACCTTCATCGACCTGATCGCAGCGTCCGTCGAGCAGATCACCCTGAACGGCGAGTCACTCGACCCGGCTGAGCACTTTGACGGTTTCCGGGTCCGGCTCCCTGCGTTGAGGTCTGGGACCAACCAGCTGACCATCGACGCGACCGGTGTCTACATGAACACCGGCGAGGGCCTGCACCGCTTCGTCGACCCCGTGGACGACGAGGTCTACCTGTACACGCAGTTCGAGGTCGCAGACAGCCGGCGCATGTTCGCCGTCTTCGAGCAGCCCGACCTCAAGGCCACCTTTGCGTTCACCGTGACCGCCCCGGCGCACTGGCAGGTCATCTCCAACGAACCGTCGCCCGAGCCCATCGCAGCCGGCGACCCCGCAGCCGGCGACATCTCAGACATGCCCAAGGCGACCTGGACCTTCCGGCCGACGCCGAGCATCTCGTGCTACATCACCGCACTCATCGCCGGCCCGTATGACGTGGTCCGAGACGAGGTCAAGACCCGTAACGGCGTCGTGCCGCTGGGCATCATGTGCCGTAAGTCGCTGACACCGCATCTGGACGCGGACAACATCTTCGACTGCACCAAACGCGGATTCACCTTCTACGAGAACGAGTTCGACTGCGCATACCCCTTCACCAAGTACGACCAGATCTTCACCCCCGAATACAACATGGGCGCGATGGAGAACGCCGGGGCGGTGACGTTCAACGAGATGTACGTCTTCCGGGCCAGGGTCACCGAGGCGATCATCGAGCGCCGGGCGCTGACGATCCTGCACGAGCTGGCGCACATGTGGTTCGGCAACCTCGTCACGATGACGTGGTGGAACGACCTGTGGCTCAACGAGTCGTTCGCCGAGTGGGCGTCCACGACGTGCCAGGCCGAGGCGACCCAGTGGGACACCGCCTGGTCCACGTTCGGCACGTCCGAGAAGGCGTGGGCCTACCGGCAGGACCAGCTGTCCTCAACCCACCCGATCGTCGCCGGCATCCGCGACCTCGAGGACGTCGAGGTCAACTTCGACGGCATCACCTACGCCAAGGGCGCCTCGGTGCTCAAGCAGCTCGTGGCCTATGTCGGTCGCGAGCCGTTCATCGACGGTCTGCGCCAGTACTTCTCCAGCCACGCCTGGCAGAACACCACTCTCTCCGATCTGCTCGGGCACCTCGAGCAAGCCTCTGGCCGCGACCTGGGCACCTGGTCGAAGCTGTGGCTCGAGACCGCCGGCGTCAACACCTTGCGGCTCGAGGTCACTGCCGATGACCAGGGCGTCATCACGGCTGCCTCGATCACCCAGACCGCGGTCGAGGCGTTCCCGACGCTTCGCCCGCACACCCTGGCGATCGGCTGCTACGACCTGGCAGGCGACCACCTCGAGCGGGTCAGCCGGATCGAGCTCGACGTCGACGGGGAGGTCACCGTGGTGCCGGCGCTGGTCGGCCAGAAGCGGCCAGACCTCCTGCTGGTCAACGACGACGACCTGGCCTACGCCAAGATTCGCCTCGACGAGCGTTCGACGGCAACGATTCTCGCCAACCCGCGGGGGTTCACCACCAGCCTGCCCCGCGCCCTGGTGATCGGCGCGGCCTGGGACATGACCCGCGACGCAGAGATGCCGGCACGCGACTTCTGCGACCTTGTGCTCAACACACTGCCCGGCGAAACCGACTCGACGCTCCTGCGCGTGCTCCTTGGTCAGCTGCAGACCGCCGTCAGGCTGTATGTCGCCCCTGAACACCGCGACGCAACCGTGGCCTCGCTGACGTTGAGTCTGCGCGAGCTGGCCACCTCTGCGGCGCCCGGCAGCGACGCCCAGCTGCAGCTGCTCAGCGCGTTCGCCGGCTATGCCCACAGCGACCGGGACGTGACCTGGGTCCGCGGGCTGCTGGACGGCAGCACCGTGCTCGACGGGCTGGCGATCGACACCGAGATGCGCTGGACGCTTCTCACCAGCCTGGCCACGGCCGGCGCCGCCGCCGAGACCGAGATCGAGGCCGAGCGTCGTCAGGACAACACGGCCACCGGCCACGAGCGCGCCGCCCGGGCACTGGCATCGATCCCCACTGCCGAGGCGAAGGCACTGGCCTGGGCCAAGGTCATCGAGACCGAAGGCCTGCCCAACCAGACGGTCGACGCCGTGGCCCAGGGCTTCGTCAGAGTTCACGACACCTCGCTGCTCGCGCCCTATGTCGAGAGGTACCACGCCATGCTCACGACTGTGTGGGCCTCACGGACCCACGCGATCGCGGAGTCAGTGGTCAGTGGCTTCTATCCGACGGCACTGGCCAACCGCGAGCTGGTTGACGCCTCCCAGTCCTGGCTGAACGCCAATCCGGAAGCGGCAGCCGCCCTCCGACGGGTTGTCTCAGAGAACCGAGATGGCATCATCCGTGCCCTGGCCGCGCAGCATCGGGACGCGCAGCGCTGAGCCGGGCGATATCGCGAAGGGTTGTGGGTGTGCGGACGCCCACAATCTTTCGCGTTGGCCGACTCAGCGTTGGCCGACTCAGCGTTGGCCGACTCAGCGTTGGGCGACGCAGCGAGCCAGGCGGCGGGCCCAGCGCGAGGCCATCAG
>JBDTMW010000162.1:0-5791 GCA_039934065.1 Actinomycetota bacterium
TCCTGGTGGACGAGCGCCCCGAGGAGGTCACCGACATGCAGCGGGCGGTCAAGGGCGAGGTCATTGCCTCAACGTTCGACCGGCCGGCCACCGACCACACGACCGTTGCCGAGCTCGCCATCGAGCGGGCCAAGCGTCTGGTCGAGATGGGTCACGACGTCGTCATCCTGCTCGACTCGATCACCCGGCTGGGCCGCGCCTACAACCTCGCCGCCCCGGCGAGTGGGCGCATCCTCTCCGGTGGTGTCGACTCCAGCGCGCTGTACCCGCCGAAGCGCTTCTTCGGTGCCGCGCGCAACATCGAGAACGGCGGCTCGCTCACCATTCTCGCCACCGCTCTGGTCGACACCGGTTCCAAGATGGACGAGGTGATCTTCGAGGAGTTCAAGGGCACCGGCAACATGGAGCTTCGCCTGTCGCGTCATCTTGCCGAGCGGCGCATCTTCCCGGCCATCGACGTCAACCCCTCAGGCACGCGTCGTGAAGAGATCCTGATGGCCAACGAGGAGCTCAAGATCGTCTGGAAGCTCCGCCGGGTGCTCTCGGCACTCGACCAGCAACAGGGGATCGAGCTACTGATCGACCGGCTCAAGAAGTCCAAGAGCAATGTCGAGTTCCTCATGCAGGTTCAGAAGACGTCATCGATCCAGATGGACGAGGACGACTGATCTGACCCGGATATCATCCGGATGACGTTGTGTGCAGAAGCCCGTCCAGAGTTGCTCTGGACGGGCTTTTCACGACGCTGCTCCAGAAGGGAATGACTCAGTCCTGGATGGCGTTTTCGGCATACGTGCCTGATCTGGCACACTGATGTGTTGGCAGCCGGTTCCCGCGTGCGAGGGAGCCCTGAGCACACGATCCGGCCCGGCCACAAACACGAGGAGCACACGTTGAAGAACGACCTTCACCCCAAGTACGTCGAGACCACGGTCACCTGCACCTGTGGCTCGACCTTCCAGACCCGCAGCACCGTGGACAGCGGCAAGATCTCGTCCGACGTGTGCTCGCAGTGCCACCCGTTCTACACCGGCAAGCAGAAGATCCTCGACACCGGTGGCCGCATTGCCCGCTTCCAGGCGCGCTATGGCAAGAAGGCCGAGACGGCCGAGAAGGTCGACAAGTAGCTTCCCGCACGCCGGTCCCCGACCCTGATGGTCGTGGGGCCGGCGTTGCTGTTTGTCCGAACGTGCTCGAGCTGGTGTGAGAAGCGGGTCCCAGGGGGTCCTGCAGGAAGGTGCGCGTCATGTTGGAGTCCGCTGCCACGTTGGTCCAGGAGTACGCCGACCTCGAGGCACGGCTTTCCGAGCCCGCGGTCCATTCCGACCAGGATCTCGTGCGCAAGCTGAACAAGCGGTATGCCGCGCTGGCGCCAACGGTCGCGGCTTACCACGCCTGGCACCTCGCCGGTGATGACCTCGCTGCCGCGCGTGAGCTGGCCGCGGAGGACAAGGCCTTCGCCGAGGAGCTGCCGGCAATCGAGGCCGCCCAGGCTGAGGCCGAGGAAAAGCTGCGACGCCTGCTGGTGCCACGGGACCCAGACGACGAACGCGACATCATCCTCGAGATCAAGGCGGGGGAGGGCGGAGAGGAGTCCGCGCTTTTCGCCGGCGACCTGCTCCGGATGTATCTGCGATACGCCGAGCGCCGTGCATGGAAGACCGAGATCATCGACGCGACCGAGTCCGACCTCGGCGGCTACAAGGATGTGCAGGTGTCGGTGAAAGCGCGTGGCGCCGCCGAGCCGGGCGATGCGCCGTGGGCGCGGCTGAAGTACGAAGGGGGCGTGCACCGCGTCCAGAGGGTGCCGGTGACCGAGTCCCAGGGCCGTATCCACACCTCAGCTGCCGGCGTATGGGTGATGCCCGAGGTCGACGACGTCGAGGTCACGATCGACGCCAACGACCTCAAGATCGACGTCTACCGTTCGTCCGGGCCAGGCGGTCAGAGCGTCAACACCACCGACTCGGCGGTGCGGATCACGCATCTGCCGACCGGCACGGTGGTGTCCTGCCAGAACGAGAAGTCCCAGCTCCAGAACAAGGAGTCGGCACTGCGGGTGCTGCGGGCCCGCCTGCACCAGCTCGCCCAGGACGAGGCGGATGCGGTGGCCTCGGCCCAGCGCAAGTCCCAGATCCGCACGGTTGACCGTTCGGAACGGATCCGGACCTACAACTACCCGGAGAACCGCATCGTCGACCACCGCACGGGCTACAAGGCTTATAACCTGGACATGGTTCTGGATGGCGACCTCGACCCGATCGTGCAGTCCGCAGTGGACACCGATGACGCCGCCCGGATGGCGGCTGTCGCGGACGGGTCCTCAGGTCTGTGATGTCGGAGTCAGCGCCGGGGTCAGTGATGCTGTTGCGTGAGGCTGTTCGCGACGCCGCTCGGACTCTGGCCGACGCAGGCATCGCCAGTGCCGACTTCGACGCGGTGGCGCTGGCAGCGCATCTGTTGGGCACCAGCCCGGGCGAAGTGCGCAAGAGAATGGTCATGGGCGCGCCGGTCCCTGATGGTCTCGACGATCTGGTGTCCGAGCGTGCCCGTCGGGTGCCGTTGCAGCATCTGACCGGTAAGGCGGGGTTCCGCCGGCTCGAGCTCTCGGTCGGGCCGGGTGTCTTCATTCCCCGGTTCGAGACCGAGTTTGTGGCCGGCCTCGCGATCGCCCATCTCGTGTGTCACTGCATTAGCCAGGGCCGGGGGCCGGCTGTTCCGGTGGTCGTGGACCTGTGCACCGGGTCGGGGGCGATCGCCTTGGCCATCAAGGACGAGGTCCCGGTTGCCGAGGTCCACGGGGTTGAGCTGTCCGACCTGGCGCATGCCTGGGCGACTCGAAACCGTGATGACCTTGGCCTCGACGTGGACATCCGGCTCGGCGACGCAACGCTGGCGTTCGCCGATCTCGAGGGTGACGTGGACGTGGTGGTGAGCAACCCGCCATACATCCCCGTGGGTGCGGTCCCGATCGACCCGGAGGTGCGCGACCACGACCCCGCCGTCTCGCTTTATGGCGGCAGCTCAGACGGTCTGCGGATCCCGTTGGGGGTCGCAGCCCGTGCTGCGGTCCTGCTGCGGCCAGGTGGCTTTTTCGTCATGGAACACGCTGACGTGCAAGGGGACTCGCTGCCGACGGCGCTGGGGGCGACCGGCTCGTGGCAGAACATCCAGGACCACGAGGACCTCAATGGGCGGCCCCGAGCCGTCACCGCCGTCCGCACGCCCTGAAGTGCCAGTCGTCACGACTCAGTCGGTCACCACGACGTTCGCCAGCTCAGCCAGGATGCGTTCGGCCTGGGTGCGGCTGATGATGGCGCCGGAGAGTGCTGACAGTCGGTCGAGGTCCACCGGCCCCAGGTCGGCGCCTCGCAGATCGGCATTCGTGAGCTTGGCGGCGAAGAGATCGGCATTGAGCAGGATCGAGCCGGTCAGGTCGGTGCCGCGCAGATCAGCCCCGCGCAGCGATGCCTCGGTCAGCCGCAGGCCGGTCAGCGCGACGTTGGCCATCACGCACCCATTGAGGTTCGCGGCATACAGGTTGCAGTTCTGCAGGAGCATGCCGAGGCCTCGGGTGCCCTCGAAGGTCGCGCCCATCAGCCGGCAGCCGTGGAACTCCGCCTCACTCATCAGCGCTCCGCCAAAGCGCGCGTCCGAGGCATCCACCATCTCGAACCGCGCGCCGGCAAGGTCTGTGTCGATAAAGCTTGCGCTCCGGGCACTGCCGCCTTTGAACAGCGCCGAGTCAAGCCTCGCTCCGTTCAGCCTGGCCTCATCGAGGTTGCAGTCGAGGAACTGCCATCCGGGCAGGTCGAGTCCTCGCAGATCGGCTCCGTTCAGGTTGCATCGCGCCAGCGTCAGGGCACCGGCACCGAGCTCGGCGCGGTCGCGCAACGAGGTTCCGCTCAGTTCGAGGTCCTGCAGCTGATCACTGGTCACTTCACAGGTCCTTGTGTCGATGGGAGCAATCCCAGTGTCCAAGTCTCGGGACACGGATGAGATCTCGTTCTAGAAGCATGACTTATTGCCGCAATATAGGTACCCAGCCAGGCAGCGACTGTGCATGCTTGGCGGGCCCGCTGGTCGCCTGGCCGTGGACGATCTCTTGGACGGTTGGGGTTCTGCGACGTTCGAGGCAGGGCATGACAAACTTCGACCGTGCCCGACGTGACTGAAAGCATCCGATGAGCCCGGTGATCGACTGCACCACCGAGGAGGGCCGGGCTGAGGGCATCGCAGCTGCCGCCGAAGCCGTCCGACGTGGTGACCTTGTGGTGATGCCCACCGACACGGTCTACGGCGTGGGCGCCGACGCTTTCTCGGCACAAGCAGTGGCCGCGATACTGGCGGCCAAGGGCCGAGGTCGTGAGATGCCTCCGCCGGTCCTCATCCCGAACCCGCGAACGGTTGACGGCCTGGCCACGCACGTCCCCGACTATGTGCGTGACCTGATCGAGGCCTTCTGGCCCGGACCATTGACGCTGGTTCTATATGCGCAGTCCTCGCTGATGTGGGATCTGGGGGACAACAGGGGAACCGTCGCCCTGCGGATGCCCCAGGACGACACCGCGATCAGGCTCCTGGAAGAGGTCGGTCCGATGGCGGTCACCAGTGCCAACGTCTCGGGTCAACCACCAGCCAGGACCGTCCTGGATGCCGCCACCCAGCTGGGCTCGGCCGTCAGCGTCTATCTGGACGGGGGGCCGTCCACCGGCGGCCTGGCCTCAACAATCCTGGACTGCACCGACGAGGCCCCGGTGATCTTGCGTGCCGGTGCCCTGTCGGTCAGCGCGATCCAGCAGATCCTGGGCGAGATCGAGCTGCGTAACTAGGCATCGAGCGGACTTCGAGCCCGTCACGCGAGGACGTACGACGCGCATGGCCGAGCCGCGATGGCGACGCCGTCGACGACGACCAATAGAGTGAGGGCCATCCCGCCCGCTGACCCCGCCACGTTCCCCTGGAGCGACCCATGTCCATGGACCAGACCTTCTACGGCTCCGACTTCGGTCAGCTGAGCAGCCAGGACCCGGAGATAGCCGCTGTCCTGCTCTCCGAGCTTGATCGCCTTCGCGGCGGCCTCCAGCTGATTGCCAGCGAGAACCTCACCAGCCCAGCGGTTCTGGCCGCAATGGGTTCCACCTTGTCCAACAAGTACGCCGAGGGCTATCCCGGGCGCCGTTACTACGGGGGTTGTTCCGAGGTCGACAAGGCCGAGTCGATTGGCATCGAACGCGCCAAGGCGCTCTTCGGCGCGGACCACGCCAACCTTCAGCCGCACTCCGGGGCCAATGCCAACCTGGCGGTCTACGGCGCCTTCTGTCAGCCGGGCGACACCATCCTGGCCATGTCGCTGCCGCACGGTGGTCACCTGACCCATGGTTCCAAGGTCTCCTTCAGCGGCAAGTGGTTCAACGCCGTCCACTACGGGGTGGACAAGGAGACCGAGGACATCGACTACGCCCAGGTAGCAGAGCTGGCCCGGCAGCACAGACCAAAGCTCATCGTCGCCGGCGGCTCGGCCATCCCGCGGCTGATCGACTTCGAGTTCTTCCGCAACCTCGCCGACGAGGTGGGCGCGATCTTCTGGGTCGACGCGGCTCACTTCATCGGACTTGTCGCCGGCAAGGCGATCCCCAGCCCGGTGCCGTATGCCGATGTGGTCACCTTCACGACGCACAAGGTGCTGCGCGGACCGCGCGGCGGCATGCTGGTCAGCAAGGCGGAACACGCCGCCAAGCTGGACAAGGCCGTCTTCCCGATGATGCAGGGCGGCCCGCTGATGCACTGC
>JBDTMW010000163.1:0-5735 GCA_039934065.1 Actinomycetota bacterium
ACGGCATCCAGGGTCTCGGTCAGCGAACCGATCTGGTTGACCTTGACCAGCATCGAGTTCGCGGCTTGGCCGGCGATACCGCGGGAGAGGCGCTCGGGATTGGTGACGAACAGGTCGTCGCCAACGATCTGGACAGAGCTGCCGAGCTCGGCAGTCATGATTGCCCAGCCCTCCCAGTCGTCCTCATCCAGCGGGTCCTCGATGGACACCAGCGGGTAGGCCGCGACGAGCTCGGCGTAGTACGCCGTCATCTCTGCAGCGGTGCGCTGCTGGCCCTCGAAGGTGTAGAGACCATCGGTGCAGAACTCGGAGGCAGCCACGTCGAGCGCGAGGCCGATGTCGGTGCCGGGCCGGTAGCCGGCTTTCTCGATCGCCACGATGATCAGGTCGAGGGCCGCACGGTTGCTCTCGAGGTTGGGCGCGAAACCGCCTTCGTCGCCGAGCCCGGTGGACAGGCCGCGTTCCTTCAGGACGGACTTCAGCGCGTGATAGACCTCGGCGCCCCAGCGCAGTGCCTCACGGAAGGTCGACGCGCCGATCGGAGCGATCATGAACTCCTGGATGTCGACATTGGAGTCGGCATGGGACCCGCCGTTGAGGATGTTGAACAACGGGACCGGCAGGACGTGTGCGTTCGGGCCGCCGATGTAGCGGAAGAGCGGCAGGTTGGCCGACTCGGCGGCCGCCCGGGCCACGGCCAGCGAGACACCCAGGATCGCGTTGGCACCCAGGGATCCCTTGTTGGGGGTGCCATCGAGGGAGAGCATCTCTGCATCGATGAGCCGCTGCTCGCTGGCCTCGAAGCCGAGGAGGACCGGACGTATCTCGTCAAGGACGGCGTCGACAGCCTGCTCAACACCCTTACCGCCGTAGCGTTTTGGATCGCCGTCGCGGCGCTCGGCTGCCTCAAAGGCGCCGGTCGACGCCCCCGAGGGAACCGCTGCCCGGGCAATGGTGCCGTCGTCGAGAGCGATCTCGACCTCAACGGTTGGGTTGCCACGTGAATCCAGAATCTCACGTGCGCCTACGTCATCAATGATGGCCATCATGCTCTCCTGCGGTGTGCCGAATAGGTACGGCCCGAGCCTACCGGCTGGTCTTCGAGACGCCGGTCAGCGACCCGCATCGCGCAGGCGCTCGCTGGTGGCCGGAGCTCAGAGCCGGACGGCCACCGCTCGAACCGCTGCGCGCAGGGCGGCCTCAGGGTCCTGACCGTTCTCGCGTGCCTCCAGCACCAGAGCGAAAAGCCGCGAGCCGAGGTCGTCGCCGGCAGCTGCGCTCCGGGCCAGGTCTGAACGGCCGGCCGCCGACAGACGCATGGCCACCTTCTCAGCACGGGCCAGTGCAGGCAGGCCCTCAGGTATGCCGTCCATGGGCGAGCTCCGATGCGGCTTCTCGTCCGCCTTGATCTGCTCCCAGTTGGCCGCCACGTCGTCGGCGGTCTCGGCGTCGACCTCCGCGAAGACGTGTGGGTGACGACGGACCAGCTTGTCCACGATGCCACTGGCCACGTCATCGATCCCGAACGGCGAGTCGGGATGCTCCTGGGCCATCCGCGCATGGAACGCCACCTGCAAGAGGACGTCGCCGAGCTCCTCGGCCATATGGGTGCGGTCCCCGGACTCGATGGCTTCGACCAGCTCGTGGGCCTCCTCGATCAGGTATGGCACCAGGGACTCGTGGGTCTGCTCCGCGTCCCAGGGACAGCCCTCGGGCGAGCGCAGCCGGTCCATCACCGCGACCAGGTCAAGCAATCGTGCTCCCGGCACGTCATAGGAACCGACAAGAACCTCAACATCTGGCGCGTTCTCACTTCGGGTGACCTCGGAAGCCAGCGCATCGGTCAGACCGGGGTCACCGTCGGCCGCGCCGATCCAGACCACCTCACCGTCGACGGTCCGGTCGATCAACAGTCGGGCCAACGCGACCGGGTGTTGCTCACCGAGGTGAACGGCCGCAATACCCGACTCCTGTATGGCGATCAGCTGGGTCTCGTCCTCGTCCCGGGTGAAGACGTGGACGGCGTTTGCGAGCGCGGTCCAGGCGTCGCGGGTGAAGAGGCCGGGGGCGATGCGTGGCGTGCTGAGCAGCAGGGTGAGCCGATGTGTGACCACGCCGCCGCTCACTTGGTTGCCGCTGGTGCGCTGGGCTTGATCCAGTTGGATGAGATCGGGGTCAGCGCAATCTGCGTGGGGTCGAAGACGCCGTATCGCGGGTTGACGGTGATCTTGGCCTTGCCCAGCTCGCCGACAATCAGGGTCTTGCTGGCCTGGTCGAGCTGCTGGATCTCCAGCTGCATCTGGACGAACTGGATAGTGGACGACGAGGGGTCCGACACCTTGGCGATGACCTGGCGGGCCTGTGAGACCGATACGGTCTTGCCGACGCGCTTGGCCTCGGCAAGGACGTAGGGCGCAAGGATCAGGTTGAGCAGGGCATCGCTCGTCGTGAGCTGCTGGCCGTTGGTGGCCAGCTTGTTGAGCTGGTTCGAGACGGACTGGACGTCCTGGTCGCTGATGACGGTGTCGTTCACGATCGCCGCGGCGCTCGACTGCTGCGTCCCACAACCGGACACCGCCGCCGTGGCGCCGAGCAGCAGTGCCGCCGCAAACGCCATACGGGGGGTACCGGTCCTGCCCGACCGGGAGCGAGGGTTCTGCGAAGGCGACAAAGCCGTTCCTTTCGTAGCGCCGTCCGGCGGTGACTCCACCAAGACGACGTCCAGCTGATCATTACCCATCGTCATCATCGCTGACTCGTCGCGACTCGTGCCGCGTCGGCCACGCTGTCCAGCAGGACCGCCTGCATGAGGTCGATCGCCCACCGAAGGACGGCGGTGTCCCGGAGCGGCTGGCCACCCACCCTGGCCGTCATCGGCCCCGGCACCAAGATCGTATGGACAGCGTCCTTGACCAGCGTGCCCGGGTACAGCCGCTGGAGTCGCAGCTGCTGGCTCTCAGGCAGCTGGAGCGGGCTGAACCGCACGTACTTGCCCTGGACGCTGATGTTCCCCACCGCGGCCTTGCGTGCCACGGTGCGAAGACGGGCCACCTCGAGCAGGTTGCGCACCGGTTCGGGCGGGGTGCCGTAGCGGTCCTGCAGCTCGGCCTCGATCTCAGCCAGCCCTGCGGCGTCCTGGACCGTCGCGAGCTTCTTGTACGCCTCAAGGCGCAACCGCTCACCCGGGATGTACTCGCGCGGCAGGTGGGCATCGACGGGCAGCTCGATCTTGATCTCTGTCGGCGGGCCCTCAACACTGTCATCTCGATAGTCGGCCACAGCCTCGCCCACGAGCCGGATGTAGAGGTCGAAGCCGACGCCGGCGATGTGTCCGGACTGCTCACCGCCGAGAAGGTTGCCGGCCCCCCGGATCTCGAGGTCCTTCATGGCCACCGCCATCCCCGCGCCGAGGTCGGTGTGGCTGGCGATGGTGGCCAGGCGGTCGTGCGCGGTCTCGGTGAGCGGCTTCTCCGGCGGATACAGGAAGTAGGAGTACGCACGTTCACGACCGCGGCCCACCCGCCCGCGCAGCTGGTGGAGCTGGCTGAGTCCGAGCACATCGGCCCGCTCCACGATGAGGGTGTTGGCGTTGGAGATGTCCAGCCCGGTCTCGATGATCGTCGTGCAGACCAGAACGTCGAAGCGCTTCTCCCAGAAGTCGACGACCACCTGCTCGAGCCGGTGCTCGGCCATCTGGCCGTGGGCGGTCGCAATCCGCGCCTCCGGCACGAGCTCACGGATCCGGGCGGCGGCCTTCTCGATGGAGGAGACCTTGTTGTGGATCAAAAACACCTGACCCTCACGCAGCAGCTCACGCCGGATGGCGGCGATGATCTGCTTCTCCTCGTAGGGGCCGACGAAGGTCAGGACGGGGTGGCGTTCCTCCGGCGGCGTGGCGATCGTGGACATCTCGCGGATGCCGGTGACGGCCATCTCGAGGGTGCGCGGGATGGGGGTGGCCGACATCGCCAGGACGTCAACAGCCGTACGCATCCGCTTGAGCTGTTCCTTGTGCTCGACGCCGAAGCGCTGCTCCTCGTCGACCACCACCAGCCCGAGGTCCTTGAAGCGAATCTCGTTGGACAGCAACCGATGCGTGCCGATGACCAGGTCGACCGTGCCGTCAGCCAGGCCGTCGATGACCTTCTTGGACTCGCCGACCGACTGGAACCGCGACAGCGCCTTCACCACGACAGGGAACGGCGCATAGCGCTCCGAGAAGGTCTGGAAGTGCTGCTGCACGAGCAGGGTCGTCGGCACCAGGATGGCAGCCTGTTTGCCGTCCTGGATGGCCTTGAACGCCGCGCGCACCGCGATCTCGGTCTTGCCGTAGCCGACATCGCCACAGATCAGCCGGTCCATGGGGACCTCTCGCTCCATGTCGGCTTTGACCTCGTCGATGCTGACCAGCTGGTCGGGCGTCTCGACGTAGACGAAGGCGTCCTCGAGCTCGCGCTGCCAGGGGGTGTCCGGCCCGAACGCGTGGCCCTTGGTCGCCATCCGGGCGCTGTAGAGACGGATCAGCTCGCCCGCGATCTGCTTCACGTGCCTCTTGGCCCGGCCCTTGGTCTTGGCCCAGTCCGCGCCGCCCAGCTTGTTCAGGGTCGGGGCCTCACCGCCGACATAGCGCGTGATCTGGTCGAGCTGGTCGGTCGGGACGAATAGACGGTCCGCAGGCTGACCCCTCTTGCTGGAGCCGTACTCCAGCAAGAGGTATTCGCGGGCCGCTCCGCCGACCGTGCGCTGCACCATCTCGGAGAACTTGCCGACGCCGTGCTGCTCATGGACGACGTAGTCGCCTGGACGCAGCTCCAGCGGGTCGACCTGGTTGCGTCGACGCGACGGCAGCCGGCGCATGTCCTTGGTGGAGGTCCCCTGGCTGCTCGCACCGGTCAGGTCTGACTCGGTGACGACGACGAGCCGGGCGTCAGGAGCAACAAACCCACGCACCAGCGCACCGGTGGTCACCTGGATGAGGCCGGCTGGAAGCTCGTCAAGCTTGACCGCACCGGTCGAGAGGCGGTTGGGGATGTCGTGCTCGGACAGGACCTCGCTGACCCGCTTGGCCAGACCCAGCCCGTCGGTCACGACCACGGTGTGCCAGCCTTCGCCAGCCCAGCGCCGCAGATCCGCAACCGCGTGCTCGGTATCCCCTCGATAGGCCTCGATGTCGGTCGACGCGATGGTGAGACGTTCAACCGCGCCCGAGACCAGCCCGCCCAGATCATCCAGGTCCTCGTCGCTGCCAAAGCTGGTCAGCGACCACCACGGACGACCCGTCTCGATCGCGTGGTCACGGACGTCGCCCAGCGACCAGTACGACGCCGTGCCCAGGATCGCGTGCAGGTCAACGGGAACGGCATTTCCGGCGGCCGCGTTGGACCAGCTCGCATCAAGGAACTCAGCGCTGGTGGCCACCAGGTCGTATGCCCGCTTGCGGACCCGCTCGGGGTCGGTCAGGACGACGTGGGCTCCTTGCGGCAGCACGTCGAGCAGGCTCTCCATGCCATCGACCAGCGCCGGCGCAAGCGACTCCATGCCCTCGACGGCGATGCCCTCGGCCACTTTCAGGAGCATGTCGGCCACTCCGGGCAGCTGCTTGGCGAGGGCCGCCGCGCGCTCCCGAACGGTCTTGGTCAGCAGCACCTCGCGACACGGTGGAGCCCACAGCCCATGAGCGGCGACCTCGAGGCTGCGCTGGTCAGCGACCTTGAACCAGCGGATCTCCTCGACCG
>JBDTMW010000164.1:0-5685 GCA_039934065.1 Actinomycetota bacterium
CGAGGACGACGCCATCGACTACGTCAAGGCTCTGCTGTCATACCTGCCGTCCAACAACCTTGAGGATGCCCCGTCCTTCGAGTGGGACGAGGACGGTTCTTCCGGCGAGGTCAACGCCAGCGATACGTTCCTGGACACCTTCATCCCGGACTCGGCCAACCAGCCATATGACATGCACACGATCGTCGAGCATGTCGTTGACACCACAGATGACGGCTCCCCTGACTTTCTCGAGGTTCACGCCCTCTTCGCCCAGAACATCATCTGCGGTTTCGGCCGGGTCGAGGGCCGGTCTATCGGCGTGGTTGCCAACCAGCCCATGCAGCTGGCCGGCTGCCTGGACATCGACGCCTCCGAGAAGGCCGCCCGGTTCGTGCGGACCTGCGACGCGTTCAACGTCCCGGTGCTGACCTTCGTGGACGTACCAGGCTTCTTGCCGGGCACCGACCAGGAGTGGAACGGCATCATCCGGCGCGGCGCCAAGCTCCTGTACGCCTATGCCGAAGCCACAGTGCCGTTGGTCACCGTCATCACCCGCAAGGCCTACGGCGGTGCCTACGACGTCATGGGCTCCAAACACCTCGGCGCCGACCTGAACTTCGCCTGGCCGACAGCGCAGATCGCGGTGATGGGCGCCCAGGGTGCGGTCAACATCCTCTACCGCAAAGAGATCGCCGAGGCTCTCGCCGTCGGTGGTGACGTCGAGGCCACGCGCCAGCGGTTCATCACGGAGTACGAAGACGAGCTGGCCAACCCCTACATCGCAGCCGAACGCGGCTATGTCGACTCGGTGATCCCGCCGTCACACACCCGCTCCTACGTGATCAAGGCCCTGCGCGCGCTCCGCAGCAAGCGTGAGACCTTGCCCCCTAAGAAGCACGGCAACATACCGCTCTGAGCGGGCGAAATCCTATGACCGACAACACTTCTCAGGAACCGCAGGCACCCCAGACAACGGAGGCGACCCGTATGCCGGTGCGTCTCGTCCGCGGTGAAGCATCGCCGGAAGAGCTCGCTGCCCTCCTCGCCGTTCTCGCAACCTCGACAGGTGACGGCGGGCCGGACCCGACCGACCGTCATACCCCGGCTGGCGGGAGGTATGCGCCGCCCCCCTGGGGGGCCCCCAGACGGATGCTCCGTGTGACCCACCCCCACCGACCCGGCGGCTGGCGCGCGTCGGCCTTCCCTCGCTGATATCTCGCTCTCCCTGGCAACAACCTCCTGCGGTACGTTCGACAAGTGACCACTGACGCAGCGCCAGGAGCGCGCCCCACGACCGAGGTTGACCACATCGCGAACACATACTTCGACGCGCTGGTCGAGCTCAGTCCCATCACCGCAACCGCGCTGGGGATTCCCGGCCACGAGGAAGATCTCGACGACCTCTCGCCCAAGGGCCATGCGGCCCACGCGAGCCTGCGAAGCACGACCCTCGACACCCTTGCCCGGGCCACCCCCGCCGATGACATCGACCGCGTCACTATCGGGGCGATGCAGGAGCGTCTTGGCCTGGAACAAGAGACCTACTCCGCCGGCCTCGACGAGATGAGCCTCAACGTCCTGGCTTCCCCACTGCAAGGGGTCCGCGACGTCTTCGACCTGATGAACACCGAGACCGACGCGCACTGGCTGACGCTGGCCACCCGAATGACCAAGATCCCGGCGGCACTGGACGGCTACGTCGAGTCGCTGCGTGCCGCCGCGGCCAGGGGTCTGGTGAGCCCGCGGCGCCAGGTTGAGGCGTGCATGGCCCAGTGCGTCGAGCTCGCGGCCGAGGACGGCTATTTCGCCAACCTGGTCAAGACCGCCAAAGCCGGCGACAGCCCGCTCGGTGCAGCTGCCGCGAGCGCGCTGCGCAGCGCTGCGGCTGAGGCCTCGTCTGGCTACCTGCGGATCGCTGACGTCCTGCGCGAAGATCTGCTCCCCCAGGCTCCAGCGTCCGATGCCTGCGGCCGTGAGCGCTACCAGCTCTTGTCGCGGTCCTTCCTCGGCGCCACCGTCGACCTCGAGGAGACCTACCGGTGGGGCCAGCAGGAGCTCGCCCGCATCACGGACGAGATGAAGGCCGTGGCCGGACAGGTCAAGCCAGGCGCGACCATCAAGGAAGCCATCGACCTCCTCGACGCCGACCCTGTCTACCAGCTACATGGCACCGACGAGCTCCGGACGTGGATGCAGGGAAAGGCCGACGAGGTCATCGCCAACCTGGCCGGCTCCCAGTTCGACATCCCCGAGCCGGTGCGCCGGATCGAGTGCAAGATCGCCCCGACCCAGACGGGCGGCATCTACTACACCGGGCCTTCTGAGGACTTCAGCCGGCCTGGCCGTATGTGGTGGTCGGTGCCCAAGGGCATCACCGAGTTCAGCACCTGGCGCGAGCTGACGACCGTCTACCACGAGGGCGTCCCCGGGCACCACCTCCAGGTCGCCCAGACGGTGTTCCGCTCCGAGCTGCTCAACCGCTGGCGCCGCCTGGCCGCATGGACCTCGGGCCATGGTGAGGGCTGGGCCCTGTACGCCGAGCGACTGATGGCCAAGCTGGGCTACATGGACGAACCCGGCAACCGCATGGGAATGCTCGACGGCCAGTCGCTGCGTGCAGCCCGAGTCGTCATCGACATCGGGGTGCACTGCGGATTCGAAGCTCCGGCCGAGGTCGGCGGCGGAGAGTGGACCTACGACAAGGCCTGGCAGTTCCTGCAGGCCCATGCCAACATGGCGGAGGGGTTCCTGCGCTTCGAGCTCGACCGCTATCTCGGCTGGCCGGGCCAGGCGCCGTCCTACAAGATTGGCGAGCGGCTCTGGATCCAGCTGCGTGACGAGGTTCAGGCGCGCGAGGGAGATGCCTTTGATATCAAGGCCTTCCACCGTCGCGCGCTCGATATCGGCGGCGTAGGCCTCGATACTTTGCGCGGGGCTGTGCTCAGCTGACCAGTTCTCTGTCGCGACATCCGGATGGAGGTCGGGCACCTCGGTGACCCGCCGCAGCAGGCGCGTCACCGGCCTACCTGCAAGGATTGTCGGATGCATGTCGCTGTCGTCGTGTTGGCGCTGGTCGCCACCGTCACACTCGTCGCAGGGCTCGCCCGACGGCAAGACCTGTCCGCACCGTTGCTTCTCACCGTCGTCGGGGTCGGCGGCAGCTACCTTCCATTCGTGCCTCAGGTACGGCTCGACCCGGAGCTGGTCCTGGTCGGTCTGCTGCCGCCGCTGCTATATGCCACCGCGATCCGAAGCTCCCTGGTGGACTTCAAAGCCAACCGTCGCGCGATAGGCCTGCTCTCCGTCGGCCTGGTCGCGTTCACCGCACTGGGCGTCGGAGCGTTGACCTGGTGGCTGCTGCCGGTGCCTTTCGCCGCGGCGGTCGCGTTCGGCGCCGTGGTCGCGCCTCCGGATGCCGTCGCCGCCACAGCAGTTGCCCGCCGGATCGGGCTCCCGCGACGCATCGTCACGGTTCTTGAAGGCGAGTCGCTGCTCAACGACGCCATGGCGCTGGTGGCCCTGCGCACCGCTATCGCCGGGCTCGCCGGATCGGTGTCGTTAGGCAGCGTCGGCCTGGCCTTCCTCGCGGCGAGCCTCGGCGGGGCAGCGGTCGGGCTCACCACGGCGTTTCTGATCGGCAGGGTCCGCCGGCACCTCACGGATCCGGTGCTCGACACCTCGCTGTCTTTCATGGCGCCGTTCGCGGCCTATCTGCCGGCCGAGGCCATCCACGGCTCCGGCCTCCTGGCTGTCGTGGTGGCCGGGCTCGTACTGGCCCACCGCGCGACGCTGCTGCAGACCGCCTCTTCCCGCCTGAGCGAACGCGTCAACTGGTCGACCATCTCGTTCCTGCTCGAGAACGCGGTCTTCCTGCTGATCGGGCTCCAGGCCCGCTGGATCCTGTCGGATGTCCGTGACTCCACGCTCGCGCCATCGCGGATCATTCTCTTCTGCGTGGCGTCGCTGGCTGCGGTGATCCTCCTGCGTCCGCTATGGGTGTTCCCGATGCGTTACCTCATCGTCAGGCCGGGTCCGGACAGGAAGGGCCGGACTCCACCGTGGAGATACACCGCCATCGTGTCTTGGGCCGGCATGCGCGGTGTGGTCACCCTGGCGGCCGCGTTCGTCCTGCCGGCGAGCACGCCACATCGCGACGTGCTGGTGCTGGCGGCCATGGTCGTGACGGCGGGAACCCTTCTGCTGCAAGGGATCTCCCTTCCCTGGCTGGCTCGCAGGCTCGACGTGCGTGGGCCTGACCCTCGCGAGGACGTCCTGCAAGAAGCCACGTTGCTCCAAACCTCGGTGTCCGCGGGGCTGGCCGAGCTGGCACTGGCAGCTCCCGACATCCCGCCAGCCATCGCAGATGCGCTGCGCCGTCGCGCCCAGCAGCGAGCCGACGTCGCCTGGGAGCGGCTCGGTCAGACGGCACCCGACGCCGAGACACCGACCGAGACGTGGCGCCGCGTTCGGCTGCAGATGCTGCAGGCCGAGCGAGCAGCCGTGCTGCAGATACGCGACGCCGGTCAGGCTGACCACGATGTTCTCGCGAGCGTACTTTTCGCGCTCGACCTCGAGGAGTCAATGCTCGACCGGGTCGCCGACCGCCTGGAAGACACGCACGAAGGGCGGCTGTTGCGTCCGGAGACCGGCAGCCCAGGCTGCGATCACCTCGTTCAGGCTCCGGTTGTCAAAGCGCCGACGGCACCACGAATCTGCCGCGAGTGCGAACGTGAAGGGGTGGAGTGGGTCCACCTCCGCCTCTGCCTCACCTGCGGCAACGTCGGTTGCTGCAGCTCCTCCCCGCGCAATCACGCTGAGCGACACTTCCAGGACACCGGGCATCCGGTGATGCGCAGCTTCGAGCCAGGCGAGGCGTGGCGCTGGTGCTACGTGGACGAGTTGCTCGGATAGCCTGCGCGCATGGTCCCTCCCAAGCTGCCCCTTGTTCTCGCCTCAGCCTCCCCCGCTCGACTGGCGACGTTGCTGACAGCCGGGGTGACGCCATACGTCCTGGTCAGTGATGTGGATGAGGATTTCGTTGTGGCACAAGCTGTTTCACTGTATGGCGAGCTCACACCAGAGGACGTGGCGCTGGTTCTGGCCCGGGCCAAGTGCGAGGCCGTGGCCGATCGGCTGTCCGGCGAATCCTGTCCTGAGGATGCCCCCATCGGCGCGCTGGTGCTCGGCTGCGACTCGGTGCTCGAGCTGGACGGCGAGCTGCACGGCAAGCCCGTCGATGAGGCGGAGGCGACCACCCGGTGGCGGCGGATGCGTGGCAGGTCTGGCGTGCTGCACACCGGTCACTGGCTGATCGACGACCGAGAAGACAGCGAGGGGGGCACCGGCGCGACGATAGGCGCCGTCGCCTCGACCACCGTCCACTTCGCGAAGGTCAGCGACCAGGAGATCGCGGCCTACGTCGCCACCGGCGAGCCGCTCAGAGTCGCCGGGGGGTTCACGATCGACGGGCTCGGCGGTCCGTTCATCGCTGGTCTCGAGGGCGACCACCACAATGTTGTCGGCATCAGCCTGCCGCTGCTGCGCGAGATGCTCGGGGAGATCAACGTGAGCTGGTTCCAGCTGCACTACTGAAAGCATGCATCTCCCTCTCCCCTGCGGCTCCCTGGTCACGGTCGAGCCCGGCGGCCAGGGAACGCAAAAGAGCCCTCGCCGGGGTTGCCGGTGGGGGCTCTTTCACAATGT
>JBDTMW010000165.1:0-5655 GCA_039934065.1 Actinomycetota bacterium
CGTCGGCTACATGCGTGAGTTCTCGGCGACGCTGACGGATCTCGGTCCGGTCTCGGCCGTCAAGGCTCTCGCGGATGTCGCATCGTGACCATCGAAACAGAGAGTGAGGCGTCTGACGCCATGACCGAAAACACGGCAGTCGCGACGCGGAAGACGATCATCGTCTTCAGCGGCGAGTTCGACAAGATGGTGGCCGCCTTCATCATCGCCAACGGGGCAGCGGCGATGGACGACGAAGTCACGATGTTCTTCACCTTCTGGGGTCTCAACGCCCTGCGACGCACGGAGAACGTGCCCACCAGCGGCAAGAGCGTTCTCCAGAAGGCGTTCTCCAAGCTGATGCCTCAGGGTCCGACCCACCTGAGGCTCTCGCACATGAACTTCGCCGGCGTCGGTCCCAAGCTCATGCAGAAGATGATGCGTGAGGAGAAGGTCATGTCCCTGGAGGCTCTCATCGAGTCGGCACGGGACCAGGGCGTGAAGATGATCGCCTGCGCCATGTCGATGGACATCATGGGGCTGCGACCCGAAGAGCTCATTGACGGAATTGAGTACGCCGGGGTCGCCGCGTACCTGGGCGACACGGATGAGGCAAACGTCAACCTGTTCATCTAGAACTTAGCCGCGCCAAAGGGGCGGCATCGAGCTCAGCCGCACCTTCGGGTGCGGCACCAAGATTCAAAGACTGGAGTTTCAGATGGACTACGACGTCATGGTGATCGGCAGCGGCATAGGCGGGATGGAGTCGTCGATCAAACTCGGCGACATGGGCTACAAAGTCCTGCTGGTCGAAAAGGAGGCGAGCGTCGGCGGACGGATGATCCTGCTCAGCAAGGTCTTCCCGACTCTTGACTGCGCGAGCTGCATCTCGGGCCCGAAGATGTCGTCGACCATCAACCACCCCAACATCACGACCAAGCTGTACAGCGAGGTCATGGGGATCGAGCGCGACAGCTTCGGGGCCTTCCACGCGAAGGTGAAGGAGAAGTCAACGTTCGTCGACTGGGCGGCCTGCACCGGCTGCAACGAGTGCCAGGACGCCTGCACCGTGGCGGTGCCCGACGAGTTCAACGCCGGCCTGGTCGCACGCCGTGCGGCATACATCGCCTTCCCGCAGGCGGTGCCGAAGAAGGCGGTGCTCCAGCGGGCCGGTACCTCACCGTGCATCGATGGCTGCCCCGCCGGTATCAAGGCGCACGGCTACGTCGCGCTCGTTCGCAGCGGCAAGGACGAGGAGGCGTTCCAGCTCGTCCTCGATGCGACGCCGCTCGTCGGCACCCTCGGACGCGCGTGCTACGCGCCATGTGAGTCCGAGTGCACCCGCACCAAGCTCGAGGGATCGGTGCCGATCCGGCTCATCAAGCGCTATGCCGCCGACCAGCACTACCTGACCCATGGCGAGCGCCCGTCCGGTCCGGCCATCGAGATCGACTCGCCCAACGGGCGCCGGATCGCCATCGTCGGATCCGGCCCGGCCGGCCTCACCGCCGCCTGGCAGCTCGCCCGCAAGGGCTACGCGGTCAAGATCTTCGAGAAGCGGTCCGAGCCCGGTGGCTACCTCCGGCACGCGATCCCTGTCTACCGCCTCCCGCGCGAGGTCGTCGAAGCGGACATCGCCAACCTCACCTCGATCGGTGTCGAGATCGAGTGCAATGCGGCCGTTACTGACCTCGCCTCGCTCAAGGACAAGGACGGCTACGACGCCGTCATCGTCGCCACCGGCACGCAGAACGCCACCCGGATGGACGTCCCGAACGAGGACGCCGACGGGTCGGTCAACGGCCTGGACTTCCTCGCCGACGTCGCGAACGGCAAGGCCCCCGACCTCACCGGCAAGAAGGTCGTCATCGTTGGCGGCGGCAACGTCGCCATGGACGCGGCCCGCGTCTCCATCCGCCTGGGTGCCGCCGAGGCCAAGGTCGTCTACCGGCGCACCCGCGCCGAGATGCCGGCGCACCACGTCGAGGCCGACGACGCCGAGGCCGAGGGCGCGGTGTTCGACTTCCTCGTCACCCCGCTCGAGGTCCTCACGAGCGACGGCAAGGTCAGCGGCGTCAAGCTGCAGAAGATGCGGCTCGGCGAGCCGGACGCCTCAGGGCGACGCAGCCCGGAGCCGGTGCCCGGCGCCGAGACCACGATTGGCTGCGACCTCATCATCTCGACGATCGGGATGAGCCCCGACGAGACGCTCTACGAGCAGGTCGTCAGCGTCGGCCGCGGCAAGCGGATCAAGGTCGACGCGCACTCGCTGCAGACCGAGATCGACTACCTGTTCGCCGCCGGCGACGTGACGACGGGCGCTACGGACATCACGACCGCGATCGGCGCCGGACGTCGGGCCGCGCACATGGTCGACCGCTGGGTCAACCACGAGCCGTTCACCGGCTTCGCCGCCCTCGACGGCCGGATCGACGTCGTCTCGCACGATGAGGTCCTCTCCCGGCAGACGGCGTTCGGCCACCGGAACCCGATCAAGGCCGAGGTGGACCTGGTCAAGATGCCCCGCGACTTCCACGAGATCGAGGGAGCGCTCACCGAGGTGGAGGTGCGCTCCGGCGCCGGCAGCTGCCTGGACTGTGGCGTGTGCTCCGAGTGCCAGGAGTGCGTCACTGTATGCCCGGGGAAAGCCATCAGGCTGGACAAGGTCGAGCAGGTCTCCGAAGTCACCGTCAGTGCCGTCGTGGTCTCGACCGGATACAAGCTGTTCGCCGCCGACCTGAAGCCGGAGTACGGCTTCGGTACCTACGCCAACGTGATCACCGGCATGCAGATGGACCGCCTGCTGGCGCCGACACGTCCGTTCAACACGGTGTTGCGGCCCGGTGATGGGAAGGTGCCCGACCGTATTGCCTACGTCTCGTGCACCGGTTCGCGCGACAAGACGTCGGGCAACCCGCTGTGTTCGAAGGTCTGCTGCATGTACTCGATCAAGCAGAACCAGCTGATCATGGGGACGCTGCCGCTGGCCGACGTCACCATGCACTACATGGATATGCGTGCGGCCGGCAAGCGCTACAACGAGTTCTACGAGCAGGCCAAGGACATGGGCGCCACCTACATCAAGGGACGCGTGGCCAAGATCACCGAGAAGGACAACGGGGACCTCATCCTGCGCTACGAGGACATCGAGAACGGCGGCAAGATCGTCGAGGCCGAGTACGACCTCGTGGTCCTCGCGGTGGGCATCCAGCCCAACAGGGACGTGGAGAAGCTCTTCACCGGCGAGAAGCTGGGCCTGGACGAGTACTTCTACGTAGCCGAGCCGAATGAGGATCTTGAACCCGGCAAGACGGACATCCCTGGCGTCTTTGTCGCCGGCACCTCCGCGGGAGTCAAGGACATCGTCGACTCGATCCTGCACGCGGGGGCTGCGTCCGCCCAGGTCGCCGCTCACATCGAGGCTGAGCACCGCAAGGCCGCTCACCTCGAAGAACTGACGATCACGACGGAGGCGCTGGTATGAGCGAGCAAGGAGACGCTGGTATGAGCGAGCAGGAAGATGCTGTCGTCAGCGCGCAGGAAGAGGGTGTTGCCAGCGGGCAGGAAGAGGCTGGCACCGGCCGACGCATCGGCGTGTACATCTGCCACTGCGGTGGCAACATCTCGGACTACGTCGACGTGGCCAAGGTGCGCGACGCGCTCAAGGACGACCCCGACGTCGTGGTCGCCGAGACCACGATGTTCGCGTGCTCCGACGGCACTCAGCAAGACATGATCGCGGACATCAGGGCGAAGAACCTGGACGGCCTGGTGGTGGCATCATGCTCGCCCAAGCTGCACCAGATCACCTTCCGCGGCGTGGCCACGAGGGCTGACCTCAACCCGTACACCTACACCCAGGTGAACGTTCGCGAACAGGACTCCTGGGCCCACACGGACGACCACGAGGGCGCGACCGCAAAGGCGATCGGACTGGTCAAGGCGGGGATCGCCAAGACGAGGCTGTCGACGCCGCTGGAGCCGCTCGTGGTGAAGACGCTGCCCCGCACGATGGTGGTCGGAGGCGGTGTCGCAGGCCTGCGGGCAGCGATCGGGCTTGCCGACATCGGGCTCGGCGTGGACATCGTCGAGCGTGCGCCCAAGCTCGGCGGGTGGGTCGGCGAGCTTGGTGCGATGTTCCCGTACGACCGCAAAGGCCACGAACAGATCGCTTTCCTGATCGCAGAGGTCGCGAAACGGCCGTCGATCACCGTGATGACCGACGCCGAGCTGGTGTCCAAGTCCGGCAGCTTCGGCAACTACGTCACGGAGATCCGGATCCACGGACAGGAAGAGCTGCTCACCACCGAGGTCGGGACAATCGTGGTGGCCACGGGGTTCGACACCTACGAGCCTGAGGCCGGCGAGTTCGGTTACGGCATCGAGGGTGTGCTCACCCTGCCCGAGTTCATGAAGCTTGTCGACGACACTGAAGGCCCGGTTGTCTACAAGGGCAAGCCGGTCCGCACGATCGCCTACGTGTACTGCGTCGGCAACCGGCAGCCAACCGGCGGCAACGAGTACTGCTCGAAGTTCTGCTGCACGGCGACGGTGAACGCGTCGATACAGATCTCCAAACGCGACTCGTCGGTGCACCAGTACCACCTGCACCGCGACGTCCGGACCTATGGCAAGTACGAGCTCAAGTACACGGAGTCGCGCGAGCTTGGCTCGGTCTACATGAGGTTCCCGGACGAGACTCCGCCGTCGGTGGCCAAGATGCCTGACGGACGTCTGGCCGTCACGGTCGTTGACGCGCTGACCGGCAACGAAGAGCTCACTCTGCCTGCTGATCTGGTCGTGCTCGTCACCGGAATGGTTCCGCGTGAGAACGCCGACCTGACCAGTGTCCTGAAGCTCCCGGTCGGCGTTGACGGGTTCTACAACGAGATCCATCCGAAGCTCCGCCCGGTCGAGACCGTGGTCGCCGGCGTGATGATCGCCGGCGCCTGTCAGAGTCCGAAGACCTCCTCGGAGTCCGTCGCGTCCGCTTTGGCGGCCGTCACCCAGAGCGCGGGAATCCTCCTGAAGGGATTCGCCGAGCTCGACCCGCTCGTGGCCACGGTGGATACGGTGACCTGCATGGGGTGCACCGAAAAGTGCCTGCCCAGCTGTCCGTACGACGCCATCACCGCAGTCGACATCGACGGGCGCACAGTGGCTGAGATCAGTGCGGCCGTCTGCAAGGGCTGTGGCGGGTGCGTGCCGGTCTGCCCGGAGGACGCGATTGACCTGCTCGGATACACCGACGCCCAGATGCGGGCGTCGATCGAAAGCCTGGCGAAGGAGCCGGTTTCATGAGTACCACGCTGAGGGACCCGCGCGAGATCATTCGCGAGGAACCGACGATGCACGCCCCGATCCTGTGGGCCCTGAGGGCAGGACCACTCACCGTCCCCGAGATCGCCGAGCACATCGGTTATCCGAGCGACGAGGTGCTCTTCTGGGTGATGGGGATGCGCCGCTACGGCCACATCGTCGAGGTCGAGGACCCCACAGATGAGGGCTACTTCCGCTACGCAAGCGTCAGCCAGGAGGCGACCTCATGAGCACACTCGTCGACACCGAGCTCCTATCCGATCTGAAGAGCTTTGGGGCGGCCGACGTCTCGGCCTGTTTCAGCTGCGGCACCTGCACGGCGATCTGCCCGTTGGTGGACAACGACAGCACGTTCCC
>JBDTMW010000166.1:0-5641 GCA_039934065.1 Actinomycetota bacterium
CGACCGGCGGGCGATTCGCCTTCACCCTGGAAGAGGGCCTGCCCCTCACCGAGGCAGAGCGACACAGCATGCCCGACGCCGACACGGTCTGGCTCACCACGCTGAAGGAGATGCTGACCTGCCTGGACCAGGTCGGGCTGGCTGTCCGTTGGCAGGATGACTGCAGTCGGTCCCACCGCAGCGTGGCGGATTCGTTGATCAATGCGTTTGCCGCCGATGCTCCGGACATTGTCGCGCAGATCGGAAGCCGGGCGCTGGATGAGCTGCTGGCCGCCCACCAGCTCTGGAGCGACTGGCTTGGGGCGGGACGGGTCCGCAAGCTCGCTTTCGTGGCCGAGAAGACAGCAGCTGATGAACGTACGGTCAGCGCCCGGTGACACGCCACCATCGGGCGCGGTGAATACCCGCTCGTCTGGGCGACGGCCGGCCTCGCCTAGGTTATGTCCATGGCCGAGATGCGTTCGCGGAGCTCAGTGATCCGGGAGGTCGAGATCTCGCTTCCGTTCGCGGGGCTGTGGTTGGCGAAGAACAGTCCGGCCCGGCGGGTCCCGAGTCACGGGTCGGACCTGTTTGGCGAGCGCTATGCCATCGACTTCGTGGCTGTGGACACGGCGCACCGGACGGCGGACCGCCGTGACTGGCGGACCTTTCTCGCCACCGAACCGGCGGAGCGGTTCTTCGCCTATGGCCGGCCGATCCTGGCACCCGCCGACGGCATTGTTGTCGAGGCGCACGATGGCGAGATCGATCACGTGGGGCGGCGGTCACAGCTGGCCCTGGTGCCGTTTGCGGTGGGCCAGTCGGCGCGGCTCCGGCAGGGAGTGGGTGCGATCGCCGGCAACTACCTGATCATTGCGCTGCGCGGCGGCGCATTCGTTGCTCTTGCGCATCTGCAAGCCGGCTCCACTCGCGTCGCCGCCGGCGAGGAGGTGACGGCGGGGCAGCACGTCGCGGCCTGTGGCAACTCTGGCAACTCGACCCAGCCGCATGTGCACATGCAGGTCATGGACAGCCCGGACCTGTCCGTCGCCCAAGGCGTCCCGATGGCGTTTCGACGGTTCCGCGAACGGCCTTCCGGCGAGAAGCAGTTCCAGGTCATTGAGTCCGGCCTTCCGGGCGAGGGCGCAGTCGTCGAACCGTTGCCGCCTACTGGCGACGCGACCCGGCCCTAAGCGGCCAGACTTGTACGCCGTGGACGTCGGGCAGTCAGGCCAAACGAGCGAGAACTGAGGACCGGCGATGCCCGGACGCTCCTCGGTATCGGGCGTGTGGGGTGGGTCAGCGCTGGGAGCCGTGGTCGTGCACCCAGCCGTGTATGGGCGTGTCTCGGGTGGCCAGCCAGGCAGCGTCTTCTCGTCGCATGCGTTGCGCCACCGCCAGCACCAGGCCGGGCGCGTCGCCGCCGACGCTGGTGCTGCTCACTTCTATGACCGTGTCTTCGCGACGCATGCTCGCCACCGTGGAGACCGCCGCCATCGGACCCGGCCGGTCCGGCTGCGGGCCGGTCGAGACTTCGACCTGCGGGTCGGGGCCCAGCAGCGCCGCGGGATCGCGTCGCAGAACGACCTCGACGAGGACCGGGCGGTTGACGCAGCCGGTCCGCTGGTACCTCACTCGCGCGGGCGCCATCTCGACACGAATGTCGCAACCGGGATCCATCGGAGGGGCCCACACGTCGACCCCGGCGCTGGCGATGCGGCGTTCGACCTGTCGCACCTCGGAGGACTCCCCCACCCACACGTCCAGCAGCAGCACCCCGACGAGCGCGGCCGTGCCGGCCGCGAACACGAATACCGACCGGAGCGACCGGCGCGGGAGGGCGAGCTGTTCGCGGTCATGTCGCCGAGAATAGGGGCCCGGTGGCGGCCGCGCATGCAGTTGACCGCCCACGGCAAACGCAGCAGGTGACCTCGGGCGGAAAGCTCGGGTCACCTCACCGATGTGAGGGGCGAGGGGTTGACAAACTCGTCGACGGGGAAGGCACAAGGCACATGTTTGGGCCGTGCCAGAAGCGGGCAAGGGGCACAGCCCCAACGATGGTGATGGGTCCGGACACGCCCCGCTGACGCCACCATCCGTTCGCTCAGCACGGCAGGCGCTACCTGGGCTTGGCGAGGCCGTCCACGACGACGACGTTGGGCAGCTTGGTGAGCTCGTTCGGGTTGAGCAGAAGCTTGCTGGAACGGTTGCCGCCACCCATCACCACCCGTGCCTGCTCCATGACCGCACTGTCGACGTAGATGGGCAGATCACCAATGCCAAACGCGGTGACCCCACCGATCATCATGCCGGTGCGGTCCATGGTGGTCTCTTGGTCTGCGAAGGAAAGGCGCTTGACGGCGAGCAGCTCGCTGACCTTCTTGTTGACGTCCAGCCGGGTTGTGCCCAGCACGACGCAGGCGGCGTACTTCGGCGGGGTGACCTTCTTGGACGCGACGAGGATAGTGTTCGCCGCCTGCTCCAGGGCGAAGCCGTAGTGGGAGCAGAAGGCAGCGGTATCGGCCATGTCTGGATCGCAGGGCAGCACCTCGTACACCACGTCGTTGCTGAGCATTGCCCGCTGGACGAGCGGATCAAGCGTCGGTTCGGTCACTGGCCCGCTTCCCTGTCGTCGAGTCGGGTCCGGCTGCCACGAGCTCTTCAAGTCGTCTGACCACCACAGACGGGGGCGGCATGGCGGCGATCTGGTCGCGGACGCGTTCCGCGTTGACCCGGAACGCAGTGTCCTGCAGGACAGTCGTCACCGCTTCTGAGATGGCCCGCGCTGTCACCTGTTCTGGCAGCAACGCCAGGCCCGCCCCACAACGGGTGACTCCCAAGGCGTTGCGGAACTGGTCGGCGGCCTGGGGCAGGCAGACCTGCGGGATGCCGTGTCCGAGAGCTGCCAGCGCGGTCCCCGACCCGCCGTGCGAGACCACTACCGTGCTGCGGGGTAACACCGCTGTCTGCGAGATGTACCGCTCGACCCTCACATGTGGGGGCTGTGGGCCAAGCGATGCGGGATCGCCATGGGGGCCGACTGTGGCGAGCACGCGGACCTCGAGCGAGGCGAGGCCGTCCAGCGCCACCCGAAAGCGCGACGTTCGGTTTTGCACTGTGCCGAGCGTGAGATAGACCAATGGTGTCGCGTCGTCCTGATCGAGACACTCAGCAAGTGGGTCCGGTTCCTCCCCGGCGTAGGAGACGGGCCTCAACGGCTGCACGTTGGCGATGTGGGCCACCGATACGGTCTGCACTGACGTGGGGCAGATGTCGAGATAGAGGTACCGGTAGCAACCGGCATACGCAGGGAGGGCCTGACCGTGTTCGGCCCACAAAGGAGCTGTCTGCTTGCCCGCGTCACGAACCGTCTCCGCCGGCGTGGCTCCGCCAAAGGCGTGCGTCACGTTGGGAATGCCCAGCAGAGCCGCGACCAGCGGTGCTGCCAGTTCGCCCTGCTCGTGCACGAGGAGGTCTGGCTGCCACGCACGGGCCAGCGGAAGCAGGTCCGTCAGCATCTTCGGGGCACATGCGGCTCCGAACAGTCGCGGAAAGATGTAGCCGCCCAGCTCATCCGGCGGAACACCTGCTGCTCCCGCGAGCAGATCCCGCCGCACAACAGTACGTTGGCGGTCGCTCAGACCCGCTGGTCGGGAGTCGATGCCGGCCGCTGACACGAGCGGGCACGCATCGCGGCCAGTCCCCCAAAGGACCTCGTGCCCGGCTGCGAGCAGGGCTCGAGCCAGGGGCACCATAGGCAGGACGTGACCGTAGCCCGACGAGGAAGAAACCATCACTCGCACGACCCGGCTCCTCAGCTGGTTGATCGTTCGCCCGGATACAACCGATCACGGCTGCTCAGCACATCATGAGTTGAGGTGCGGGTCCATCCCATGGCCACCGGCAGTCAACACCGCAGTGGGACGCTCGACTGTGCGGCGGGTTAGGTGATCACGCCGAGATGGGCGCCCGCTTCTCGGTGATGCCCAGCTCACACCGCATCTGCGATCGTGTGCTCGCGCGGGAGCTGTAGCTTTCGTACGCTCGGGTCCATGACCACCATGTCGCCCGTCACCGCAACCGAGATAGCCGCTGGCGTCCGCAGCGGTCTGCTGGCCGCACCCGACGTCGTCGCCGCTGCCCTGGACAGAATCGCCACCCGGGACGTCCGGCTCGGCGCCTTCCAGGTGGTGCGTCCGGCGAAGGCCGTGGCCGAGGCTCTCGAGGTGGCGCGGCGGGTCGACCTAGCGCAGCTGCCTCTTGCTGGGGTCCCGATCGCTGTCAAGGACAACGTGCCTGTGGCCGGGGAGCCGATGCGCAACGGATCCCCGCTCACCTCGGACCAGGCGCAAGCTGACGACCATGCGGTCGTTGCTCGGCTCAGGGCGGCGGGCGCGGTGGTCGTCGGGATCACCCGGGTCCCAGAGCTGTGTGTATTTGCAGCCACTGACTCGGTTTTCGGCATCACCCGCAACCCGTGGGATATGACGCGGACGGCGGGAGGCTCTTCCGGCGGCTCCGCAGCGGCCGTCGCCGCGGGCATGGTCCCCGTGGCCCACGGCGCTGACGGCATGGGATCGATCCGCATCCCTGCAGCCTGCTGCGGGCTGGTCGGAATCAAGCCAGGGAGCGGCGTCGTGCCGGCTCGCTTGGGTCCCAACGACTGGTACGGCATGGCCGAGAACGGCACGCTGGCCACCACGGTTGCGGACGCGGCGCTGGTGCTGTCCGTCATGGCCGACAACTCCGATCTGGCCGAGGTGCGCGAGCCGGACCGGGCGCTACGGCTCGGCGTGTCGACGAAGCCTCCGGTGAACGGTGTTCGACCCGACATCGAGCACCTGCGAGCAGTCGTCCGTACCGTGCGAATTCTGGAAGCGGCCGGACACCACGTCGAGCACGTCGACCCGCCATACCCGAAGAACCCGTTGCCGGTACTGGCCCGGTGGTTCGGTGGGGCTTCCTTCGACGCCGAAGGCCTGGACCACTCGCGGCTCGACCGGGCAGTGCGTTTCCACGTTGCACTGGGTGACCGCATCCGGGCTCACAACCTGGTGAAGGATGCCGACCGGGACGACTTCCGCTGGCGGCTGGCCGGGTTCTTCGCCGACCTCGACCTGCTGGTCACGCCGACGCTCGCGACCCCTCCGATCGAGGCCGCGCGGTGGGGGCAAAGGGCATGGCCACGCGTCTTCGCCGCTCACGCCCGTTACGCGCCGTATTCCGCTCCCTGGAACCACGCGGGCTACCCGGCAGTCTCGGTGCCCGCCGGAGTGCACCCGCACACCCGGACACCGCTGGCCGTGCAGCTGGTAGCGCCGGATGGCGGCGAGAAGCTGTTGCTCGGAGTGGCTGCGCTGCTCGAGCGGCTTGCCCCCTGGCCCCGGGTGGCCCCCGGCTTCTGACTCTCCTGCTCGGTGAATCTGCGATGCCGGCGGTGAAGCCACGTCCTCGGCCGCCTCACGAATCTGGGAGAATCGCCAACTGTGACCCAACTCCAAGTAGTCTTTGCCGTTGCGGCAGTCATCGCTCTTGCAGGGATCGCCCTGCTGGTCGGGCTGGTCCGCAGCCGCGGCCACGGTGGTACCAAAAGCATTCCAGGGCAGACGCCCTCGGCCCGGGCTGGAAGTGGCGTAGGGCCGGAGCCCGACTCGGGGTCCGA
>JBDTMW010000167.1:0-5613 GCA_039934065.1 Actinomycetota bacterium
CATCCCTGTAGTCGTTGTCATCAGGCAGAGGAGCAGGGTCGCGCAGCGCAAGGGCCGAGGTTCGCAGTGACGTCTCGAGTACCAGCGGGCGGCGCGAGACGTCCATCAGGTTGCCACCAAAGGCCTCGAGGTCGGCATGCCCCGGGCCGAGCACAGTCACCTCGGTGCCCTGGCTGTGAACAGTGGCCACCTCCCGGATCACCTTGCGAGTCACGCGGGCTCGCCACTGCCGCTCCAGACGAGTCGCCCAGTGTGTGGGAGCATCGGCGTCGAAACTGACCTGGGGGGCGAGGACGAAGATCTCATCCAGACCCTGGCCCGCCAGCAGGTCAAGGTTGGTAGAGGACCAGGCGCCCCCGTCGATGAACCGGTGTTCTCCGATCCGAACCGGCTGGTACCAACCCGGGATGGCGCACGAAGCCATCACCGCCTCGGCCAGTGAGGCCGGGCGCGCGCCAGCCCTGCCGAAGGGCATCCGCTCACCCGTGTCGTAGTCGAGGGCCACCACGGTCACGCCCTCACGGGCGACCCAGCCGTCCGGGACGACATACGAGATCAGGGCTCCGACCGAGTCGAGGTTGCCCCGCCCCTCGGGAAGGAAGGCGGCCAGCACTGCTGTCGGCGGCAGCTGCCGCAGCTGACGAGCGTTGCGAATCAACATCTCTCGCGAACCCAGACCTGCGCGCGGGCGCATCGGCCGGTCACCACCGCTGGCGCTCTGGTAGTCGAAATGGAAGCCCGCCAACGGCCCGGACTCGAGTTTTCCGGCGCGCTGATGGATGACGAGATCTTCAACACTGACACCGGCACCCAGCAGCGCGACCAGAACCGAGCCTGCGGACGTGCCGACGAACGCGTCGAACTCACGCACGTCGAACCCTGTCTGGTTCTGAAGAGCCTGAAGGGCACCGACCAGCCAGGCCGCCCCGAGAACGCCGCCGCCGCCGAGCACCAGGCCCCGACGGACCGAGGGCGTCATCCGGCGGGCCTCATCGTCGCGATCCCCGGCTGGCGTCCCTGCTCTCGACAAGCTCAGCCAACGAGTCGACCAGGCACTGGCCCAGGACATCCAGGTCGGGCATGGCCGTACGGTCGCCGTTCAGCCCGAAGTACACCCCCCCGTCATAGGAGGTCAGACCGATCGACACCGCCTGCCAGCTCGCCAGTGGCATCACCGGGTAGGTGGACAGCATGAGGGCGTCACCGACATAGAGCGGCTGCTGCGGTCCGGGAACGTTGGTGATGATCAGGTTGAACAGCCGGCGAGACATCGCCATGCCCAGTCGGGCGCCGAGGGAATGCAGGGTCGGTGAGGCGAATCCGGCTAGTCCCGCAAGGGAATCGGCGCCGACGGCCTGGCCGCCCTCCATCTGCTGGCGCATCGCGAAGGCGATCTGGTGCAGCCGCATCAGGGCTCGCGGCTCGCCCACCGGAAGATCCACGAAGCATGCGGCGACGCGGTTGCCGAGCTTCGTCGCGTCGTCAGTGTCATAGACGCTGACGGGCACCATGGCGCGGACCGTTGTCGCACTGTGGACCGCCTCGCTGCGAGTGAGCAGCCAGGCCCGGAGGGCGCCCGAAATCGTAGCGAGGACAACGTCATTGACCGTCACGTCGTCTGTGTAGTGGCCCTGCAGGAGCCGGCCGCGCACCTTGCGATAGTCCGCCAGATCGGTCCCGACCATCACGTAACGTCGAGCTTCGCCGATCTCGGCGACCAGGGGGCTGCTGGGTGCCGGCCGGGCCGCGGTTCGTGCGACAGCCGAGGCGACCGCGCCCGCCGCCGACAGCGCCCGCCCGCCAACAGCCTTGACGTCAGTGACGCCGCCACGGATGTTGTCGACGATCTGGCTGGGTCGGTGAACCGCCTCCACGAGGGCCGAGGTGATCAGCTCCACATCGCTGGGGCTGCGGGACGGGCGCCAGGTCTGGTTGACCCGCTCATCATGGTCGGCCTCGTTGTCGACGATGACATGAGCGATGTCGACGGCGTTGATGCCATCCACCAGGGCCTGGTGGGTCTTGGTCACGAGCGCGAAGCGGCCCTCAGCCAGACCTTCGACGAGGTACACCTCCCACAGCGGTCTGCCCCGGTCCAGCCGCTTGGGCTGGACCCGCGCCACGAACTCCTGCAGCTGGTCGTCACTGCCCGGGCGTGGCAACGCCGAGCGCCGGACGTGATAGGTGATGTCGAAGTCGACGTCGTCCACCCACACCGGGTTGGCGAGGCGCCCGGGAACCTCGCGAATGCGCTGCCGGTAGCGGGGCACAAAGGCAATCCGGTTGGTGATCAAGGCAACCAGGCGGTCGTAGTCGAATCCCTGGTCCGGTGGCTGAAAGACCATGACAGAGCCCACATGCATGGGTGTCGTCGACTCCTCCAGATAGAGGAAGGACGCATCAAGGGAGGTCAGCCGGTCGGACACGGACTCATCGTGTCAGACATAGCGGCCCGAACTCCCGATCGTGACGAAACCCCTGGTTGCGAAAGGGTCAGCGGATCCGCTGATGTATCCAGGTGGCACCCGGGAACAGAGTCTCCAGCTTGCTGGCCGTCTCCTCAAAGGATCGGTGCACGATGCCGACCAGACCTGCCTCGACCGCCGCGTCGATGTTGTGGGGAACATCGTCCACGAAGACGCACTCGGCTGCCGGCAGGCCGATGCGGTCGAGTGCGAGCTCGAAGATCTGACGTTCGGGCTTGCGCATGCCGACCTCCCCGGAGATGACGACGGTGTCGAACATCTCATGCCAGTCGCTGCGGTCGTACTCGTTGCCCCATGAGTTCGACAACAGCGCCGTGCGGACGCCCGCCGCATGTGCGCGGAGGACGAGCGAGGTCATCGAGTCCTCATAGATCGCCAGGTCGGCGAACATCTGGCCGATCAGGCCCGCTGCCTCGACTACAGACCCCTCCTGGGTGAGGGCTGCGGACAGCATCTGCTCGAACTCCTCGACCGCGATCTCCCCGCGCTCGAGCCGATGGACGGGGGAAACCTCACCGTCCGGCGGCGCAACCCAACGGCTCACCACGGCCCCGTAGTGGTCGCGGTCGACGCCGGTGACCTTGAGCCAGCTCGCGATTGCGGTGTGGATCGGCATGGTGAGAACGCCACCCCAGTCCACGATCAATCCCTGCATCAGGCGACCATACGACGACGACCGGTGGGTGGAACAGGCAGGCCGCAAAGCTCGGCGGCCAGCGCCACCAACGCCTTTCGCGCGCCCGAGTCGGGTGCCGCCTCGGCCAGCGACTGCCCGGCCAGGAGGGCACCGTCCAGGCTGGCCGGGTCATCGGGGATGAACCGGGGGTCGTCGATACCGGCGAAGCGGATGAGCGCATCGCGGATGCGCGGCTCGGGCCGGGTTCCGACAGCCGATGACCTCACCTTGTTGATCACCACGGTGGGCGCCGGACTGGTGATGGTGCCCAGCTCCTGAAGCCCACGGACGAGTCGCTGCAGCCCGATCGGGTCGCCCGCACCGATGGCCAGGACCCGGTCGGCGACGGCAAGGGAGGTGAGCGTGGCGGCGTTGCGCCGCGGGGCCAGCGTGTCGTAGCTCAGCTCTTCGTCGTCCTCGAGGCTGAACCCGCAGTCGATGACGGTGAACCGGGCCAGCCGCCGGGTGAGGGTGAGCACATGTTCCAGGGCCGCGGCGCGAAGCTCGGGCCACCTCTCGGCCTTGGGGATGCCGGTGAGCACCCGCAAGCCGGTCGAGACCTCGGGCGCCAGCCGGGCCAGCGCGGCGAGGTCAAGGGTGCCTTGGTCGGCCGACCGCGTTGCTGCTGCCAGACCCGGCGCCTCGTCGAGCAGGGAGAGCGACTGCGCGATACATCCGCCGTAGGTGTCGGCGTCGACCAGCACCGCGGTCTGGCCCATCCGGGCAAGCTCACTGGCCAGGTTGAGAGCGACAACCGTTCGGCCGGGGGCACCCGCGGGACCCCACACCGCAATGATCGTGCCGGGCGAGTCATCGGAATCATCGCGGGCGGCGCCTCGGACATCGCCCAGAGGACCGGAGCCGGCCAGACCGTCGCGAGCATCGCCAGGTATGCCGGACCAGGTCGTGTCCGCGGCTGACCACGTCGCCTCCGCGCCGGGCCGGAGGCCATCGGCGGCACCCGATGCGCCCGCGGCGACCAGCGAGTCCAGCGCCCCTTGGACCGCCTCGGCGGTGGCGTCCGCCGGGATAGCCGTGGTGATCCCCAGCTGACGCAGATGGCGCTCGGCCTTGTCGTCACCGGGAGGGTAGACGCCAACCACGCTCACCGAGCACTCGCGCAGATGGTCCAGCGCAGTGCGATCCAGCAGACGCAGGTCCGCCGAGAGAAAAGCGACCTCGGCCAGGCCCGACCCGGCCACCGCCAGCAGGTCTGCCAGGTCGGGGCATCGTCGGGCGATCCGGGCGTCAGTGCCCCGCTCGAGGGTGGTCACCAGGGCGCTCTCCCAGCGGTCGCTGATCGCCGTGACGACAGACCAGCTCACGCGCCGGCCTTGGTCGGCGACCCCGGCACCGGGACCAAGGTGATCTTGGCGCCCTGGTCGATGGCCGCAATGAGCTGCTGGACCCCGGCCTCCGGGACCATGATCTGCACGGCGGTCTTGCCGGAGGCCGAGCCGAGGCCGTTGCCGCCGGCTTCCGGAATACGGACCACAGGCGCGGCCTCGAGGGTCTTGACCGGGTTGCCGTACTTCTCCACGGCCGAGGACGCCAGCCTGGCGTTGACCCAGACGTCGACGATCGACCCGGCGGCGATCTGCGTGGCCGCGCTGCTGTCAACCGGCACGGACACGGGTTTGAGGTCGATGTCGGCCCTGGTGCCCAGCGCCGAGGTCGGAAGCAGCTCGCCGGCACGAACATCACGCAGCGCGAAGGTGCCCGGCGCGATGTCGTGGTCAGCGACGACATATCTGTTGCGGTCTGCGCCGAGTCGCACGTCGACGCGTTTGACATCGCTTTGGGCCACCGGCTGGCCCGGCACCAAAGTGGCGGCGGCGGCATACATCGGCACGGTGTCATCGGCGGCGGAGATGACTTTGGCTCCGATCGCCATCGAGAGCAGCACGAGCAGCACGCCCACCACCAGCCGGGTGTCTCGCCAGGACGGCTGGCGCAGACGCGCTGCCGTCGGCTTGGGCAGCTCGGCCATGTCGGTTCCCTCGATGTTCGGATGGGATGCTCGGGAACCATCATCGCCCATTGCAGCCGTTCCCTGCCCTTCTCATCCACAGCGTGGGTAAACTCACGCATGTCAAGGCAAGCGACAGGTTCACCGATCAGGGTGATTCAGCGGGGTGGTTTCGCACGTCTGTGGTAGACACGGCATGAAGATCGCGTCTCGAACGAAGGAGCAGACCGCATGGCACAGCGTTTCATCCAGCTGTCGGACGTCTCCGAGATCCTCGACATCTCGTCGGCGCAGGCCTATGCGCTGGTGCGGTCGGGTGAGCTGACGGCGATCAAGGTGGGTGGGCGTGGCCAGTGGCGGGTCGAGTCCAGCGAGCTGGAGACCTACATCCAGCGGATGTACTCCGAGACCAAGACCTTCGTCGCGGCGCACCCGTTCGGGCAGCTCTCAGAAAGCGCTGAGTAGCAGCGAACACCAGGCGC
>JBDTMW010000168.1:0-5612 GCA_039934065.1 Actinomycetota bacterium
TCTCCTCGGCATGGGCAAAGACGTCGTCTGTCAGGTTCTCCTGCAGGCTTGGCACATACGTGGGCGGCACACTGAACTGATCCATCTCACACCTCGCCAGGTCGGTCGCGACGCAAGTCGCCACTCCGGGAGCATCCACTCCGGCAACATCAACGTGGCACGTCAACCCTTCGCGCACTAGGGCAGAAAGCCCCTGTTCCGCGGGCATGGTTCGGCAGCAAGGTCAGCGCGTGCGTTCGCAAGTCCGGAGGACAAACGTCCGCAGCGCCGGTCACCCCCTTTCGTCGACCCGGTCCATGACTTCCGCGACTGACGGACCTCAACCAGTTGGGGACTTCTTCTCGTCATGGCCACCGAAGCCCTTGCGCATAGCGGAGAGAGCCTTGTCGGCAAAGTCGTCGAGGCCCCGGGAGGCGAAACGGGAGTACAGCGCGCTTGAGAGCACCGGGGCGGGAACGCCCTCCTCGAGCGCTGCAATCGAGGTCCACCTGCCCTCACCGGAGTCCGACACCCGCCCGGCAAACTGCTCCAGGTCGGGCGAACGCACCAACGCGGCAGCGGTCAGGTCCAACAGCCACGACTCGATGACACTGCCCCGGCGCCGTTGGGGCCGCAGCGCAAGAACCCATGCTCGGCGGGAGACGGATCCCCGGTTCGCCCTGCGGTCCGGGGCGCGGAGCCCACGCCAGGCGCAATGGTCGCAAAGATCGGGCCGAGGTGATCGACGACCTCGACGTCGCCACCGATCATGAGCGAGTAGCCACGCTCAAGCCCCCACACTCCACCGCTGGTCCCGCAGTCGACCAGGTTGATACCCCGCTTGGAAAGATCGGCCGCGCGGCGCATGTCGTCTCGATAGTAGGAGTTGCCACCGTCGATAATCGTGTCCCCGGCCGCCATCTCGGAGGCCAGCTCCGCAATGGCCTTGCCGGCGGTAACGCCGGCGGGAACCATGACCCAGGCGGCGCGCGGCTGGGACAGCTTTCCGACGAGGTCGGCCACCGAGCTCGCGCCGATCGCCCAGACCCTCGGGGTCAGGAGCCGTTCTCCCCCGGTACGGGAAGCCAAGGCAGGTGCCACGCCGGATGACCGGCAAGGAGCTGGTCAGCCCCCGGCGGTCCCCACGATCCCCGGGGGTAGCTCGTCGGGGTCGGCGGGTGGTCGAGCAACGGCTGGATGACCCGCCAGGTCTCCTCCACCGCGTCCTCCCGGGTGAACAGGGATAGGTCGCCCGCGAGCGCATCGTGGATCAGGCGCTCGTAGGCAGTGCGAGGCTTGCCGAGCTCATCGGCGAACGCCACGTCCATGTGCACGTCCCTCGGCGACGATCCCTCCGGCCCCTTTGACAGCATGACAAGACGTAGTCCGGCATCCGGCTCGACCCGGAATACCAGCTGGTTCGGGTCTGTGTGACGCGACTCGTCAAGGAAGGCCAGGCGGGGCGGACGCTTGAAGATCACCCTGACCTCGGTGGCTGTGGCGGCCAGCGCCTTGCCTGCCCGGAGGAAGAAGGGCACTCCGGCCCAACGCCAGTTCTCCACCTCCAGCCGCAATGCCACGTAGGTCTCGGTCACCGATGAGGTCCTCACCCCGGGAACATCGCTGTATCCGTCGTACTGGCCCATGACGGCGGCGGAAGGGTCGACGTTGGCCATCGCCCGGAAGACCTCGACCTTCTTGTCCCACAGCGCACTATGACCGGACCCCACCGGGGGCTCCATCGCTATGAGGGCAAGCGTCTGCAGGAGATGGTTCTGAACCACGTCGCGCAGCGCACCCACGGAGTCGTAGAAGCCACCGCGGTCCTCGACGCCGAAGTCCTCGGCCAGCGTGACCTGCACCGCGGCCACATGTTCGCGATTCCAGATCGGCTCGAGCATCGAGTTGGCGAATCGAAGGAACTGGATGTCCAGCACCGGCTGCTTGCCCAGGAAGTGGTCGATGCGCAGGATCTGATCCTCGGCCAGCACCTCGTGCAGCTCGGCGTTGAGGGACCTCGCGGAGGCCAGGTCATGCCCGAAGGGCTTTTCGATCATCACCCGGGCGTGTTCGGTGAGACCCGCCCGGCCAAGAGCCCCGACCACGGGAGCAAACAGCGATGGCGGGATCTCCAGATAGAAAAGCGGCCTGGAGGTGCCCTTCAACCGCAAAGCCAGCTGCTGGTAGGTCGCAGGATCGGTGAAGTCGCCCTTCAGGTAGCTGAACCGCCCTGCCAACCGATCGAAGACGTCCTCATCCACTACCTCCTGGTCGGCCGCCACCGCTTCCCGCACTGAGGCACGCAGGTGCTCCTCCGACCAGTCGTCCAGCGCCACGCCGATAATCGGGCAGTCCAGCCGGTCGGCCGCTTCCAGCCGATACAGCGAGCGAAAGGTCATCTTGCGGGCCAGGTCCCCGGTGACCCCGAAGATCACCAGTGCGTCGGCCGCCTGGGTTGCTTGCTTGTCCATGAGGATCAAGCCTGGCACGCGATTCTTGGTGGCTGCTGGGAAGACGCTCCGAGGCGGATCAACCCCACGCGCGGTCAGGCAGCTCAAGATTGATGAAGCCGGTCTTGACTGACGCTGCCTGCCGACTGGTACTTGGTGACGTCCGTCTGGAAGACGATCGTGTAGGCAGCGGGCTTGTACTTGACGTGGCTGTCTAGTTGCACACTGATCGTCGTGCCCGCCGCAGCGCTGTCAGCAGTTCCTTGAAGGGTCACGACCTGATGCCCTTTTACGACCAAGGAGATCGTGAAGACGGCCGACTCCGCGCCATGGTTGGTGTTCGTGATGCGCGCCGTGGCGCCGAGGTCGCCGGAGGCTGAGTTTTTGAAGCGGTAGGTGTCCAGCGCGAAGCCCTGGTCGGTCGGCTTTCCACGCGGGGCAGCAAGCGCGCCCGCAGGGGCTGCCTGGGCCAGCCCCGCGCCGCCGAGGCCGGCAACCGATCGCCGGATGGCCGATGATCCCGTCGTGGACGGGTCACCGAAATTGTTCGCAGCACCAAAGATGAGAAGGACCGCAAGCGACGCAGTGCCCCTGAACAACCAGCGCTGGAAGAAGGGCATCCTCGCGGGATGTTCGGCCGCACCCATGTGAACCTCCGTGGAGATCGGAGAAGCTGCAGGGGTCCAACGCTAGGGATCGTTCCTTGGAGGTTTCTGGTATGCCGACCGCGTGCCGACCTCAGTGGTCAAGCAGCAATGTGGCGCCTTCGCTTGCGATACTCGACAACCGTTAGATAGACGATCACAGCATCGAACACCGTCAGTAGAACCATGCTGATTGAGTGAGAATAACTGAATCGGTAGGTCTGATAAATCATGAATCCGACGGTGAGATAGATCAGGCCCGAATAGGCCCACAAACGGTTATGCAAGATCTCCCACACCAGGACGATCTTGACGATGCCGTGCGACAGCAGGTACAGGGCCCCGAACACGAGCGAACCGGCAGTCAGATTCTGAGTGGAGTGCAGGATATTGGTGGCGAGGAAATCGCGCGGATCCTCGGCAAGCTCGTGTTGGGTCAGCGTTGCAGCCAGATGGTTCAAGTACTCGGGCTTGATCAGGAGCAGCAGGATACCGCCGGCGATCTCGAGCAGGCCGTCGAAAGCTTTCAGCAGGAGGCCAACCTCAAAGACCTTGTCGAGTCGACTTGTTGCCCGGAAACCCACCCGGGCCGACGAGGCCAACGTCCTCACCCTGACAGCGGGCGCGGCGCGCCGATCCCCATGTTGCTGTGTCCGGTCCTGCCGTGGTGCAGCTGCAGGGCGCTGTTGATGAGGGCGAAGTGGCTGAATGCCTGCGGCGTGTTGCCCAGCTGCCGGTTCGCGACGGGGTCCCATTCCTCGCTCAGGAGACCGACATCATTGCGCAGGCTCAGGAGCCTCTCAAAAAGCAGGACAGCCTCGTCCCTTCGTCCGGCGCCGTCGAGGGCGTCCACGAGCCAGAAGGAGCAGGCGAGGAAGACGCCTTCGCCGCCCGGCAGTCCGTCGTGACTGCTTTGCGAGCGGTAACGCAGCACGAAACCGTCCTGCGTGAGGTCCCGTTGAATGGCCTCGATGGTGCCGATGACCCGCGGGTCGTCAGGGGGCAGGAAGCCGACTCTGGGGATGAGCAGCAGGCTCGCGTCCAGGTCAGTGCCGGCGTAGGACTGGACGAAGGTGTTCAGCTCGGCGTTGTATCCGCGGGTCATCACCTCGGCGTGGATCGTTGAGGCTAGTGCGGCCCAGCGGTCGACCGGTCCGGGGAGCCCTGAGTCGCGGACTCCTTTGACCATCCGGTCGGCCGCCACCCATGCCATGACCTTGGAGTGGGTGAAGTGCCGCCGTGGCCCGCGCATCTCCCACAACCCGTTGTCCGGCTGGTCCCAGGCGCCTTCGAGGTGCTCCATCAAAGCGGTCTGCAGGTCCCAGGAGTCGTCAGGTGCGGTCAGCAGGGCGTTGCGAGTCAGGGAGAGACCATCAAGGACCTCACCCCAGACGTCGAGCTGGAGCTGACCGGCGGCGGCGTTGCCGGTACGCACCGGCAAGGAGTCCTCATAGCCGCTCAGCCAGGTCAGCTCGATCTCGGGCAACCGGCGTTTGCCGGAGATCCCATACATGATCTGCAGCTTTGCAGGGTTCCCGGCAACCGCCCGCAGCAACCATTCCCGCCAGGCCGCAGCCTCGTCCGTGTACCCGGCCGCGAGCAGGGACTGCAGCGTCAGGGTCGCATCCCGCAGCCAGCAGTAACGGTAGTCCCAGTTGCGGGGGCCGCCGATCTGCTCGGGCAAGGAAGTCGTCGGGGCTGCGACGATGCCCCCGGTGGGTGCGTAGGTCAGCGCTTTCAGGGTGATCAGCGAGCGTTGGACCGCATCCTTGTAGGGACCGGCTGCCTGACTTCGTCCAGACCATTCCGTCCAGAACTCCTGGGTTGCCTGCAATGCGCTTTCGGGGTCCACGGACCTGGGACGGGGCAGGTGGCTGGGCGTCCAGGTCAGCACGAAGGGCACCCGATCCCCTTCCTGCACCGTGAAGTCGCTGACGGTGTGCAGGTTCTCGCCCCGCACGGGAGCAGGCGTGTCCAGGTAGGCCGCGTCCGGGCCGGCCACTGCCTGGATCCCACGTTTGTCCCGACGCACCCACGGCACCACCTGGCCATAGTCGAAACGCAGAGCCAGCTCACCGTGCATCCGCACGGTGCCGCGGAGCCCTTCCACGATCCGGACGACGTCGACGACTTCATCCCGCGGTGGCATGAAGTCCGTGACCCGGACCCTCCCCTCGGGAGACTCCCACTCGCTCTCCAGGATGAGGGTCCCGGGCCGGTAGCTACGGGTGGTGCAGGTTCCTCCTGATGCCGGGGCCAGCAGCCAGCGCCCAGCCGCCGGGGTGTCGAGCAGGGCCGCGAAGCAGGCAGGTGAGTCGAAGTGCGGCAGACACAGCCAGTCCATGGAGCCGTCCGTGCCGATCAGGGCGGCGGTATGCAGGTCCCCCACGATGGCGTAGTCCTCGATCCTGGACACCTCTAGCGTTCCTTCATTTCGAGGACCTTGGGTGGGCGAGCGATGACGGCGATCAGAGTGTCCACGATCATGAAGCCTCACACGTCGATCTGTGAGAATTGTGGGAGGACGCTTCACAAGGGC
>JBDTMW010000169.1:0-5585 GCA_039934065.1 Actinomycetota bacterium
CGGTCCCGGGGCAGGGGTCGATTGCTGCCGCCGACGCCGCCTTGCATGCGGCCAAGCGTGCCGGTCGCGACCGTGTCGTCACGGTTTAGCGAGCGTGCGGATGAAAGTCCTGTGAAACCAGCGATGAACTGCCATCATGGTGATGGTGGAAATGGATCGAGGTTGAGGTGGAGCCCATGAGCAGGCCCGGCTCCTCCGGCGTTGAACGAACGGTCGGCCAGCCAGCGGAATCTGAGCTGCCGCCGTGCTGAGCCCTGCCCGCCGAAGGGACACGGAGGGGACAACCCAGGTCAGTGAGCTGAACCGAACCTTGCTCCGACAGCTGAGTCGACTGAGCCTCGAGCCCGAGGTCAGTCCGACACCGGCCGCTTGGCGTCAGCTCCTGAACGTTCTCAGCGCGACATACACCGAGACTGACGAAGAGCGCATCAGGCTGAAGCGCTCGGCCGATCTGACCTCCCGCGAGCTCTTCTCTCTGCATGAGGCGCTGAACCGACAAGCGTTGCAGGACACCTTGACCGGCCTGCCCAACCGGGCCGCCCTGATCCAGCACCTCGACCAGGCGCTCGAGACCTGCGCCCGCCTCGGGCATGGCTTGGCCGTCCTGTTCATAGACCTGGATGGCTTCAAGCAGGTCAACGAGAGTCTGGGACACGCGGTCGGCGACGAGCTCCTGGTTCTCGCCAGCCAGCGCATCCGCGCCTGTATGCGCCCGAATGATGTGGTTGCCCGCCTCGGAAGTGACGAGTTCGTCGTCGTCTGCCCTGATGTGTCCGACAGCGTGATCGTGCCGTCCATCGCAGCGCGGGTCGGCAGCCAGCTGTCGGCGCCGTTCCCTATCGGCCTTCACGAGGCCATCGTCAGTGCCAGCATCGGCCTCGTCACGACCGCGGACGCCATCGCAACCGCCGAGGACCTGCTGGGGCAGGCGGGCCTAGCCATGAACGAGGCAAAGCTCATGGGCAAGGCACGCGCCACGGTCTTCGAGAGCTCGATGCAGCTGGCGGTGGACAACAAGTTCTCGGTGCGCAACGCCTTGGGGCGGGCGGTCTCCGGCCACGAGCTTCGTGTCCTGTACCAGCCGGTCGTGTCGCTGTCCGACGAGCGTGTGATCGGTGCCGAGGCCCTGGTCCGCTGGGAGCGTCCCGGATTCGGGCTGCTCTCGCCTGACAAGTTCATCCCGATCGCCGAGGAGAGCTCCCTCATCTCTGCCGTCGACTGCTGGGTGGTGCAAGAGGTCTGTCGCAGAGCGGCGCAGTGGTGCGATGCGGGCGGCACCGTCGCCATCAACTTGTCTGCGCGCACGCTCCAGCAGGACGACGTGGTCCGTGTGCTCAGCGAGTCGCTGGAGAGGACTGGCATCTCACCGGGTCAGCTCACCATGGAGATCACCGAGACCGTATTGCTGAGCAGCACGGGCGTCACGATTGAGAATCTCGACCGTCTTCGGGAGCTCGGCGTGAAGCTGTCCATTGACGACTTCGGCACCGGGCACTCGTCGCTCTCACAGCTCCAGCAGACCGATGTCGACATCCTGAAGATCGACCAGTCCTTCGTCGCGCGGATGGACCAGGACGCGTCCTCGGCTGCCATCGTGAGCGCGATCATCACGCTCGGCCACGCCCTCGGCCTGAGCCTCGTCGCCGAGGGGGTCGAGCGGCCGGCTCAAGCAGCTCTGCTGCGCGAGCAGGGTTGCGATGCGGCCCAGGGATGGCTCTTCGGCCGGCCACTGGCTGAGGAAGCCATCGACGTGGCGTTCGGCGTCACTTTCCCGATCTAGCTCTCCCTTGCCCTCGGCGGGATCAGCTTGCCGGGGTTGAGCACCCCGCTCGGGTCGAGCGCGTTCTTGACCGCCCGCAGAACCTCGACGCCCAGCGGACCGACCTCGTCGGTCATCCAGGGCCGGTGGTCGGTGCCGACGGCGTGATGATGGGTGATCGTCGCACCGGTGGCAACCAGAACGGCGCAGGCTGCGTCCTTCGCGCGCTGCCACTGCTCCACCGGCTGGTCGGAGCGGGCGGCCAGCACGGTGAAGTACAGCGACGCACCCTGGGAGTACAGGTGCGAGACGTGGCACATCACCACGCATCTGCCGAGAGCCTCCGTCACGGCCGCCTGTACGTCCTGATACGTCGTCAGCAGGCCCGACCACGTGGCCGACGTCTCGAGGGTCTCGACCAGGAACCCGGCATCGAGCAGGTCGTCGCGCAGGTACGGCCCCTCGTAGCGGCCGTGCTCCCATGTGCCACCGCCGCGAGGTATCCGCAGGCCCCCGACCCTGGCTGCCCGGCGTCTGGTGGCGACCGAGGCCGCTGTGCCTTCCCAGCCCAGGATCAGCAGGCACCTGCCGCGGGCCAGCAGCCGGACGGCGCGGGGTGCGCCCATCCGCAGGTTGACGGTCGACTCGGATGGGTCGGACAACCGGACCACATCGGGGATGACTCCGCCCTGCTCGAGTCGCCTCAGCTGCGCGATACCGTCCTCCCACGAGCGCACCAGATAGGCGTCGTACTGCTTGACCGCGGGCACCCGTCTCACCCGCAAGGTGACCGACGTGATCACCCCGAAGGCGCCCTCGGACCCGAGAACCAGCTGCAGCAGGCTGGGCCCGGCTGCTGTCGCCGCGCCGCGACCGAGCAGCATCTCTCCTGAGGGAGTCTGCAACGTGACGCCCAGCACGTTGCTGTCGAAGCGGCCGTATCCGGTCGACGCCTGCCCCGCCGAACGGGTGGCGGCGTAGCCACCGATCGTGGCGTGCTCGTAGGACTGCGGGAAGTGGCCCAGCGTCAAGCCGCGGGCATTGAGCAGCGCTTCTGCCGCGGCACCCCGCAGCCCGGGTTCGAAGGTGGCGGTCAGGTTCTCACCCGACCATGAGAGCAGCCGGTCGAGCTGCCGCAGGTCCAGTGAGACGACGGCGGGGAAGGAGCCGGTGAGGGGAGAGACGCCGCCCACGACGGAGGTTCCCCCGCCAAAGGGAACCACCGCGATAGCTCGTGCGGCGCAGGCGCGAAGGACCGCGGCGACGTGCTCTGCCGAGCTGGGCAGCACAACAGCGTCGGGCGCGGGGAAGGTCCCGGAGCGCAGTGAAAGCAGGTCGAGGTATGACCGGCCGGCAGCTCGAAGTGCCCGGTCGGCGTCGCCGACCAGGACGTCAGCACCGGTCGCCCGAAGTACCGTCAGGTCCGCCTCGGACAGCCGTGAGGCGGGCACGGCGACCGCTGACAGCGGGACCGGCGAAGAGGGCCGGACATCGCCCACCTGGGAGGTGAGCCACGCTGCGGCGTCGCGCGGCAGGCCGGTGCGGCGGGACGGGTCGCCCCAGCCTGCGTGTGCCATGTCCACGCTGCCGGAGCCTATGACCGTCTGGACCGTCTCGTCAGCCATTGGTACAGTGTGACACATGTCGTCACAACGTCACATCCTGCCGGACGAAGAGACGTCAACCGCGGGTCGTCTGCTCGAGGCGGCCTATGGCTGTGTGATGGACGTCGGGCTGCGCCGCACCACCATCGCGGACGTCGCCCGCCGCGCGGGAGTGAGCCGGATGACGGTCTACCGCCAGCACGTCGATCTCAACTCTCTGGTGGCCGCCCTGCTCACTCGTGAGCTGGTCGCAGTGCTGGACGTCGCGGCCGACGAGGTCGCGGAGCTGCCGACCGCTCGCGAGCGGCTGGTCGAGGCCAGCATCCTGGTCGTCGACCGGATCAGCCGGCACCCGCTCTACCGCCGGGTGCTGGACGTCGACCCCGAGCTGCTCCTGCCCTTGGTCGTGGACCGCTTCGGTTCCACCCAGCTCGCCGCCCGCGAGGTGGTGCGCCGGCAGCTGGAGGAGGGCCAGCAGGACGGCTCGGTGCGCGCGGCTGACACCAGCCTGCAGGCCACCTGCATCCTGATCACGGTGCAGTCGTTCGTGTTCAGCGCCCGGATCGTCGAGCCGCTCAGACTCAGCGACGAGCTGCGGGTGCTGCTCGACGGGTACCTCAGGTGAACAGCAGCCGTCTCAACGAGGCCCGCCGGGCGAGAGAGCTCGACGAGCTGACCAGCGGCACGGTGGACGTGCTGGTCGTCGGCGGCGGGGTCACCGGAGCCGGGATCGCACTGGATGCAGCGTCGCGCGGCCTGTCGGTGGCGCTGGTGGAGAAGGACGACCTGGGCTTCGGCACCAGCCGCTGGAGCTCCAAGCTGATCCATGGCGGCTTGCGCTATCTGGCAGGTGGAGATGTCGGGATCGCTCTCGAGTCGGCCCGTGAGCGTCGGATCCTGATGACCCGTACGGCCCCCCACCTCGTCCATGCTCTGCCGATGGCCATGCCCCTGTCCGTGGATCTCAGGCCCCGGGATGGCCTGCTCGTCGACACCGGCCAGCGCTTCGCCGACATCCTTGGCATGGTCGCCCGCACCCCCCGACGGGTCCTGCCGCGCCCGCGCCGGATCAGCATCGCCGAGACGACCCGGCTGCTGCCCGGCGTGCGCCACGACGGCCTCCGTGGTGGGCTGCTCAACTGGGACGGCCAGCTTGAGGATGACGCCCGGTTGGTGATCGCCATCGCCCGCACGGCGGCGGTCCACGGAGCCAGCATCATCACCAAGGTGCGTTACGCCGACGGTGTGCTGACTGACCAGCTCACTGGCAAAACCCTTGTGCCCCAGGCAAAGACAGTCGTCAACGCGACCGGAGCGTGGGCGGACCAGCTCAGTCCCGGCACTCACCTGCGCCCCAGCAAGGGTGTGCACGTCGTCCTCTCCGCCGCGACCCTGGGCCACCCGACAGCGGCGATGACCGTGCCGGTGCCAGGTGAGCGCAACCGTTTCGTGTTCGCGCTCCCGCACCCCGACGGGATCGTCTATGTCGGCCTCACCGACGACCCGCTCGACGGGCCGCTGCCCGAGGTCCCCCACGCCGAAGAGCACGAGATCGCCTTCCTGCTCGACACCCTCAGCCGTGGTCTGGAGCGGCCCCTCGACCGGGCTGATGTGATCGGCTCGTTCGCAGGGATCCGCCCACTGATCGCGGGAGAGGAGGGCCGGACGGCCGACCTCAGCCGTCGGCATACGGTGCTGCGCGAGGACGGCCTGGTCACCGTCTTCGGTGGCAAGCTGACGACCTACCGTCAGATGGCGCAGGACACCGTCGACGTGCTGACCGACGTCGAGTGCCATACCGCCTCGCTCCCGCTGGTCGGGGCTGCCGGCACCGGCAGCGGGCGCCTCTTCAGGAGGTATGGCGGGGAGTCCGCCCTGGTTGCCGCGCTCGCCGATAGTCGGCCCGATCTCCTGAAGCCGGTGGCCGACGGGGTTCCGGTGCTGGGCGTGGAACTGCTCTGGGGTCTGGTCGCCGAGGGGGCTCTGGACGCCGCCGACCTGCTGGAGCGGCGTACACGCCTGTCTCTCGTGGATGCCTGGGCCGAGGCAGCCAGGCCGACGGTGGAGTCACTCCTTCAGGCCTGGCGCGCCGAGTCTCGTCCCATGTGACACCAAGAGTTACCGGCTACGTTTCGAGCGTGCGTCTCTTCAGCTCAGCTTTTACTGCCGCCGCTGTGGGTTTTCTCGTGGCCGGCTGCGCGACGTCCGGTGCCCCGGTCCAG
>JBDTMW010000170.1:0-5575 GCA_039934065.1 Actinomycetota bacterium
GCCCAGCTGCCATAGACCTCGTCGAAGTCACTGCGCCGATCGGCGCTCCTGCCCTCCTGGTCGACGCCGCGATGGAGGTCGACCCTGCCGCTGCCGGTCCCGCAGACCTGAATCCCGCCGTCCGGCTCCTGCCACGGCAGACCCTGTGGCTGGGCATCCGGGTTGGCCAGGCCGGTCCGCAGATCGGCCAGCGCCCGGACGTGTGGATGCAGCCGTGGGTCGATCCACGGCTCGTCCCGCTGCAACGCACCGAGGATGTATCGCGCCCCTGTCGTGAGCCGTTCGGCCAGGCTGAGCCCCGCCTCGTGGGTCCAGCGGGCCAGGTCGTCGATCTCGGGCCATGGACGCTCGGGGTTCACGTGGTCGGGGGTCACCGGTGAGACACCACCCCAGTCATCGACGCCGGCGGCCAGCAGACGCGGAATCTGTTGCGGTTCGGACAGATTCGGCGGCGCCTGCACACTGACAGAGGGCCCCAGCAGGAGCCTGGTCACGGCAATCGTGGCAAGGTACTCCTCCTCGCCGAGATCAGGCGTCGAACCCATCGCAGTGTCAGGCTTCGACCGGAAGTTCTGGACGATGCACTCCTGGATAGAGCCGTACTCACGTGCCACCCGACGGATCGCCAGGATGGAGTCGAGCCGCTCCGGAACCGTCTCTCCGATGCCGACCAGGATGCCCGTGGTGAACGGAACCCCGATCCGACCTGCGTCCTCGAGCACCCGCAGTCGGATGGCCGGGTCCTTGTCAGGAGAGCCGAAATGGGCCTGCCCCTGCTCCTCGAAGAGCCTCTGGGATGTCGTCTCGAGCATCATCCCCATGGAGGGGGCAACCGGCTTGAGCCGCTGCAGATCTGACCACGTCATGACGCCGGGGTTCAGGTGCGGCAGCAGGCCTGTCTCCTCCAGGACCCTGATGGCCATGGCGCGGACGTAAGCCAACGTGTCGTCATACCCGTGGGCATCGAGCCACTCGCGGGCCTCGGGCCAGCGATCCTCGGGGCGGTCTCCGAGGGTGAACAGTGCCTCCTTGCAGCCCCGCGCCGCACCTTCGCGGGCAATCTCCAGGACTTCGTCCGGCGAGAGGTAGGCCGCGGGGAGAAGATGGGGGACGGTCACGAACGTGCAGTAGTGGCAACGGTCCCGGCACAGACGGGTCAGCGGGATGAAGACCTTGCGCGAGTACGTCACGACGCCCGGTCGGCCGGCTGCCACCATCGCCGCATCGCGGACACGAGCTGAGGCCCCGAACAATGCTTCGAGGTCGGTGCCACGGGCACCGAGCAGGACCAGGGCTTCTGCCGCGTCGAGAGCCTTGCCATCGCGGGCACGGGCCAGTGCCCGGCGCATCGCTTTGTCGGTCGGAACCGCAGAGTCAGTCACCCACGCAGGCTACGTGGCTCCCCTTCCTCCCCACCCGAACGGGTGCCGCCTGCTCGACCCCAGCACCGGAGGATGAGGCTTCCTCATCGTTTTGTCGTTCATTTTGGGGAGGTGGGGGGGTGGGGTCCGCGTCCATGATGAGTCGACGACCCCGGCCATGTGTCCGCCATGAGTGAGGGAGACTGCCCCACCACGCTCGCTGCGGACGTGTTCAGGCCGCACCGCGACGAAGGAGCCTTCGATGAAGTTCACCAGACGGACGTTGCTCAAGAGTGCGGCCGGCGTGGCGGGCGTCGCCGCCGTGGATGGGTTTTCGGCCGAGGCGGTGGTGGCCGCTCCGCCATCGGGCGGTGCCGGCACAACATTGGGGCGCACGTTGGTCCGGGGCGCGCCGGGGGTCGGAGGCTATGCGCCGATCACCTTCGCCGCGGGTGAGCCATACCTGCTCCGTCGGGACCTTGCGTCGCGGACGATTCGCAGACGTGGCGCTGGGCGCGTCGTGGCCTCGTTCGCGCAGCTGACGGACATCCACGTCATGGATGTCCAGTCGCCGGCCCGATTCGAGTTCTTCGACGCCTACGGCAGCCTCCCTGGGCTGTCGGACTTCACCAGCGCCTATCGGCCGCAAGAGCTCCTCAGCGCCCAGGTCGGAGAAGCGATGGTGCGGCAACTGCGAAGCGTGCGTCGCGGCCCGGCCACCGGCCGCCCGTTGCAGTTCGCCGTGGTCACGGGCGACAACACCGACAACTGCCAGCACAACGAGCTGCGTTGGTACATAGACCTGCTCGACGGAGGTCTCGTGCGGCCAGACTCCGGAGATCTCACGCGCTATGAGGGCGTCATGGACGACGTCGCACCCGATCCTTACTACTGGCATCCGTCGTCGGGCTTCGGAGCGCCGTCCTCGGTCTACGGGTTCCCGGTGGTTCCCGGTCTGCTTGATGCGGCGCGACGGCAGTTCCGCTCTACCGGGATCGGTCTGCCGTGGTACTCGGCATATGGGAACCATGACGGTCTCGTCCAGGGCAACGTGCCCAGATCCCCGCTGTTCTCACAGCTTGCGGTCGGTCCGCTCAAGCTCACCGGCCTTCCGCCACAGATCCTGACGGCCGGGCTGAGCGCCCAGATCCAGTTCGTGGTCGGGTTGCTGCAGCAGAACCCCACCGCCGTCGGCCTCATGCTCAGCGCCGGAGCCAAGCGCCTGGTGACGCCGGACGCGGGTCGGTGGATAGTCGACCGGGCCACCACGGTCGCCGAGCACTTCGCCACCACGGGCACTCCCGTCGGTCACGGCTTCACCGAGCAGAACATCGCGAGCGGGACGGCCTACTACACCTTCGACGTCGGACGGATGCGCGGCATCGTGCTCGACACTGTCAACAGCGCCGGCGGCCCGAACGGGTCCATCGACCCGACGCAACGGGACTGGCTGGAGATGCAGCTTCAAGCGGCGAGCCGCGAGTGGATCTCCCCTTCGGGGGCGGTCGTGCGACAACACGGTGGCGCCGAGAAGTACATCGCGATCTTCAGCCACCACACCATCGGCACGATGAACAACGTCCCCCTGGGCAGTGACCGGATCGGCGGCCCGGAAGTACGTGACCTGTTGCTTCGCTACCCCAACGTCATCCTCTGGGTCAACGGCCACACACACCGCAACGAGGTGCTGCCACACGCTCGCCCCACGGGATCGGCGGTGGCCGGTGGCTTCTGGGAGCTGAACACTGCGGCGCACATCGACTGGCCTCAGCAGTCGCGCGTGGTGGAGGTCGTCGACAACCTCGACGGCACCTTGTCCGTGTTTGGCACGATCGTCGACCACGCCGGCCCCGCGTCGCACGGCGGCTCGCTTTCTGGTCCTCTGGCGCTCGCCTCGCTGTCGCGCGAGCTGGCCGCCAACGACTGGCAGGACCGGACGGATGCGCGGCGCGGCGATGTCGAGGACCGAAACGTCGAGCTGGTCTTGCCCTCCCCGTTCCTCAGCCGCCGAGGAGACAGCGGGTGGGCAAATCCTCGCGACGCCAGCGCGGTGGTGGCGCCTGCCTGACGTTCCCGCGAGGTCCGGGCGCCATACCATCCTCACGACTTGGAATAGGCCCCTTACGGGTGAAGAGCACGCAGGATGACGGCGGTCGCCACCGCTGCTGTGGCAGCCTCGTGGCCTTGTCCGCCCGGTGGTTCAGGCTGCTCGACGACCGCGGACGGCAAAGGCGCGAGCCGCAAGTGTGAACGGACCCTGCGGGGCACCCAGCCGCCGGAAACAGCTGGTCCGCAGCCGCTGCTGTCGCTGGCGTAGTCCCACGTGCAACACGCAACCGCACCCCACGTCGAGTGCCAGCATCCCCGGCCGGACTGCGACAAAAGAAAGAAAGGCCGAGGCGAGCACATCGGAGTAGCGGCCCATGTAGCGGTCGTACGACTCACGGGACGTGGTGAAGGTCATGGCGAAATTAGCCCACCGGACTGCGTCGTGGTCGAGGTGACGGCGGAGAACAGGCGGCGCAGCCTACGGTTGGAGAGCGCGCAGGGTGACAGCGGTCGCCACCGCGGCTGTCGCAGCCTCGTGGCCCTTGTCCTCGCGGGAGCCCTCGAGCCCCGCCCGGTCGAGCGCCTGCCGGTCGTCGTCACAGGTGAGCACGCCGAAGCCGACCGGAACCCCGGTCCGAAGACTGACGTTGGTCAAGCCGATCGTGGCCGCCTGACAGATGTACTCGAAATGCGGTGTGCCCCCCCGGATCACGACGCCGAGGGCGACCAGGGCGTCGAAGGAGAACGCCAACCGGGAGCAGGCAACGGGAAGCTCGAAGGCACCCGGCACGCGAACCAGCGTGACCGATGAGACTCCCGCGTCTGCCAGACCACGTCGGGCACCGTCGATCAGCCCCTCCATCACCGTCGTGTGCCACGAAGCTGCGACGATCGCGACGCTGAGGCCGCTGCCGTCGACGTGGACAGTGGGCGAACCCTGTTTCATGCCACGGCCCTTTCGACCTTCGTCTCGCGCCGCCCGCAGTCCGTCATGCGGACGCGCCCTTGTCGATCTCGTCCAGCAAAAGGGCGTGGCCCATGCGATCGCGTTTGGTGCGTAGATAGGCCTCATTGTGTGCACCGGGCACCATGCTGAGCCCTTCGACCGCAGCCACCTCGATGCCGTAGTCACGCATCGCGTTGACCTTCATCGGGTTGTTCGTCAGCAGCCGCACAACTCCGAGGTCGAGATCAGCCAAGATTGCCGCGCCTGCTGCGTACTCGCGGGCATCGATGGGAAGACCCAGCTCGGTCTGCGCATCGACGGTGTCAAAACCTTTGTCCTGCAGCGCATACGCCTGCAGCTTGCTGACGAGACCGACCCCGCGGCCCTCGTGGCCACGTAGATAGACGATGACCCCGCCCTCCGCGCCGACCCGCTCAAGGGAGCGCTCCAGCTGTGCGCCGCAGTCACAACGCTTCGAACCGAACACGTCGCCGGTCAGACACTCGGAATGCAGTCGTGCCAACGGTGCCCGCCCCTGCAGGCCCTTGGGGCTGACGAGGGCAAGGTGCTCGGTCCCGGTTACCAGGTCGCGGTAGCCGACAACGCGGAATACTCCGTGCTCGGTGGGGAGCCGGGTCTCTGCAAGTCGCTCGACCCGGTCATTGCGCTGACGCCAGGCGATCAGGGCCGCAATCGTGATGACCGGCAGGTTGTGCTCGGCGCCGAGGTCAAGGACTGCCGGAAGCCTCATCATGGAGCCGTCATCGTGGACCAGCTCGCCGATCGCTCCCACCGGCGCCAGCCCGGCCAGGCGGCACAGGTCCACCGCCGCCTCCGTGTGTCCTCCGCGCACGAGAACCCCACCTTCTCTGGCCCGCAACGGGACGACATGCCCAGGGCGGTTGAAGTTCGCAGCGGTCGAATCCTCAGCAGCAAGAAGCCGAATCGTGAGAGCGCGGTCTGCCGCGCTGATGCCCGTGCTGACACCGTCGGCGGCGTCAACCGTCACCGTGTAGGCCGTGCGGCGAGGGTCTCGGTTGTCCTCCACCATCAGCGGTAGCCCCAGTCGATCCGCCCGGGACTCGGACATCGGCGCGCAGATATAGCCCGACGTGTGGCGGATGGTCCAGGCCATCCACTCGGTCGTGGCCGTCGCCGCCGCCAGGATGACGTCGCCCTCGTTCTCGCGGTCCTCGTCGTCGGTCACCAGGACCGGCAG
>JBDTMW010000171.1:0-5562 GCA_039934065.1 Actinomycetota bacterium
TTCGGGGTCTTGCTGGACACCCTGGTCGTCCGTTCCCTGTTGGTGCCGGCCTTCGTGTACGACCTCGGTCGACGCGTCTGGTGGCCCAGCCGGCTAGACAAATGACCAAGGCTTCGATTGCCTCCGTCGGCCTGGCCGGGTTCGGTTCTGCGGGCCGGGGCATTCACACGCCCCTTCTACTCCAGGCTGGTATGACGATCGCGGCGGTCTCGACGTCCGACCCGCAACGCGTGGACCAGGTTCGGGCCGATCTTCCGGACGCCCGGGTGGTGGCAGACCTCGACGCGCTGCTTGGGGTGGACGGGCTCGACCTCATCGTCCTGGCCACTCCCAGCGGCCTCCACGCTCGGCAGGCCCGGCAGTGCACTGACGCGGGGATCGCAGTGGTGGTCGACAAGCCCTTGGCCACGAACGCGACCGGGGCTTTCGCCGTCGTCGACGCAGCTCGCGCGGCCGGGGTGGCTCTGACTGTGTTCCAGAACCGCAGATTCGACGCCGAGCATGTGGCCGCTCGACAGACCGTGCGCTCGGGTCTGCTGGGAGAGGTGTTCCGGCACGAGTTTCGTTGGGAACGTTGGCGTCCCACGCCTAAAGACCGCTGGCGCGAGAACGCGTCAGCGGCTCATGGCGGGGGGATCCTGCTTGATCTGCACAGCCACATGATCGACGCGGCGGTCGACCTGTTCGGGCTCATCGTCACTGTCTATGCCGAGGTCGCCGCCCGCACGACAGCCGCGGAGGACGACGCGTTCCTGGCCTGCCGGCATGCCTCCGGGGTGGTGTCCCACCTCAGCGCGACATCCGTCTCCGCCGCGCCCGGACCGCGGGTGCGGATCCTGGGCCGCAGCGGCGCCTTCCTGCTCAACCAGTTCGAGGACGTCGGCGGGGACATCTATCCGGACCTGGCCGACGTCGACGCCGCGCACTGCGGGTGGGTCTATGAGGGGGAGCGGCGCACACCGGTGGCCCGGCCCGTCGCCGGGCAGGTCGACTTCTATCGGCAGGTGGGTCGCGCCCTGTGGGCGCCAGATCCCCAGGCCGCCATGCCCGTCAACCCGTATGACGCGGTGCACACGCTCGCCGTGATCGACGCCGCCCGGACCAGCGCGGCGCAGGGGACGGTGGAGCAGGTCCGGACACCGGGTCAGCGTTAGGCCGATCGGCCGTCAACCGTGAACGGGCCGCCGGTCAGCGTTGCCAGTCAGCGTTGCCAGGTCACTGACGTTGTCGGGCAGTCGGATTGCGCGGCTCCTCAAAGGCCGAGCAGCCGGGTCTCGAGTCGCTCCTCCACGGCGTTGTCACCCTCGCGGCGGACGATGTAGGCCCCTTTTCCCGCCTGCTCGCTGACCGCCTCAACGAACTCGGTTCCGCGGTAGAGCATCCCGACCCCGTCGTCGGTGCAGTGAGTCGTGCCCAGAGTGCCGTTCGCCACGAGCCGGTGAACCAGGGGTCGGCGGCGTTCCTCGCTGTCGTAGTGCACCCCGTTGGCGTAGGGGAGGAATCCCAGGCCGTTGGTGACGGCGCGCAGGTCGGGCCCAAAGGAGTCGGTGGTGCCGCCGTCGAACCAGCAGATCGACCCGGCCGAGACCCCGGCGAGGACGACACCGGCCTGCCAGACGCGGCGCAGGATCTGATCGAGACCATGCACCCGCCATACGGCCAGGAGGTTGGCCACCGAACCGCCGTTGGCCCACACGACGCCCTGTTCCATCAGATGGCCCTCGATGTCTTCCAGGTTCGGCATCGGGAACAGGCTCAGGTGGGTGAGGTTGAAGCCGGCCACCCGGCCGGCTTCGGACATGTCCATCTGGAACCGGGGGTCGTCACCGGAAGCCGTGCTGATGTTGCACACCCTGGGGACAACTGCGGAGGCGCCGGAGAGATCAACGGCATAGTGGAGCAGGTCAGCGAACTGGAAGCGCAGACGGTCGTGATCCCGGTAGCCACCGGACGTTGCGAGGATCGTTGGTGCATCAGTTGCCATGTCGAGACCATAGGGGGCCGCCATCGTCGTCCCGCCGCGCGTACCGGGTTTCACGATCATCCATGAGCTGAGCTCGGACTCGTGGGGCTCAACGTGGGCGGCTGTGCGTCACCTCGATGATGAGGAGTTTGTGCTGCGGCTCATCCCTGTTCAGGACCTGACCGAGGCCAGAGCGAAGGCAATGCAGACCATGGCCGTGCTCGACGCGATCGACAACGAGCACCTGGTTCGTCAGCATGCTGCCATGGCCTCGGCCGAGGGCGCCCTGGCCCTGATTCTCGATCAGATGACGGGTTGCAGCCTTGCCCAGCTCGTCGCCGGCCGAGTGCACCTGACTCCTGGTGAGGCTGTCACGACTGTCGCCCCGCTGTTCGGCGCCCTGGCTGACCTGCACGCGGCCGGCGCCGTTCATGGCGATCTGACACGGTCGAGCATCCTGTTCAGCGAGGACGGCAGGCCACTGATCGGCGACCTGGGGGTGGCTCGTCTGCTGGGGCGGTCACCTGTCGGTCCAGCCGACCCGGCCGTGGGTTTCATGGCGCCAGAGATCGTCAACGGCGCAGCGCCGTCGCCGGCCTCGGACGTCTACTCCCTGGCGGCGCTGGGCTGGTTCTGCCTGAGCGGCGCGCCGCCCGGTCCCGCGCTGACCCGCCCGCCCTTGAGCACCCTGAGCCCTGGCCTGCCTCCGCGGCTGGTCGAGGTCCTCACGACCTGCCTCTCCGCCGATCCGGGTGCACGACTCGGTGCGCGAGCCGCCGCCATTGAGGTCTTCGAGTCAGCGGCCGCAGAGTCGGTTGCTCTGGCATCGCTGTCTGACCCGGCTACCGAGATCACCCGCCGGATCCGGGCCACTGCCTCGCCTGCGCTGGTCCCGGCGCAGACGTCGACCCGCGGTCGTCTCCGTCGGCCGCTCCTCATGGCGTGCCTGGCGCTTCTGGCGGCCGGAACGGTTGGTGGCGGCGCGACGTGGACCCTTAGCCAGTCACCCACGGCTGTTGCGCCTGGTGCGAGGCGGTCGTCAGCAACCACTCCCGCGAGGCTCACAGATGTGATGACGGAGCCTGGCTCACCGCGGATCGCCGCCGCAGGGGTGTTGCAGGCGCTGGTTGACGCTCGGGCACTGGCATATGCAGCGCGCAACGCCGTTCTCCTCGATCTGGTCTATGTCCCCGGGGCCACCAAGGCCGGTGTCGACAGATCCAACATCGAGACCGCCCTGGACAACGGGGCGACCTACCGCGGGCTGGCCTTTGAGGTGAAAGACGCGGCCTTCCTCGATGGGTCGTCCACCACGGCACGGATCCGGGCCACGATCGTCACACCCGCCTACGAGACCGGCCAGCCGGACGGTCGCAAGGTCGCTCATCCGCAAGAGACCGTCGGGCCGGCGGTCTTCACCCTGAGCCTGACCCGCGACGGCTGGCGGATTCTCGCTCTCACGACCCCGTAGCTCGGGTGCCTCGCCGAGTTCGGACGCCTCGGGGGGCCGCTTGGTTGCATGGCGGGCGGATGTTTGGCGCAGCCATGAAACAAACCGGTTAGCGACTGGCTGTGCGCTACGAGCTCGCGTTGACCAGCCAGCGCATGGCGCTCTCGATGGTGTCGTGGTCGAACGTGAACCCCGACGCGGTCAGAACGCTGGGCAGCACCCTCTGGCTGCCCAGAATGTCTCCGGCGAACTCTCCCAGAATCACCTTGAGCGCCAAGGCCGGGGCCGGCAGCAGCGCGGGGCGACCCAGCGCGGCGCCGAGGGCGTTCATGACCTCGGCCTGGCGCAGCGGCTGAACGCTGACCAGGTTGACCGGTCCGCTGAGGTCCTGGTCGATGGCATGGGCCAGCGCGCGGACCTCGTCATGCAGCGTGATCCAGCTCCAGTACTGCCGCCCGGTCCCCAGCGGCCCTGCGAGTCCGAGCCGGGCCAGCGGCAGCACCCGTCCCATGCTGCCACCGTGGGGCGCTAGGACCAGGCCGCTGCGCGCCAGGACGACGCGCAGTCCTGCGTCTTGGGCCGGTGAGGTGGCCGCCTCCCAGGCTCGCACGACGTCCGCGAGAAAGCCGCTCCCCGCAGTGCTGTCCTCGGTGAGTACCTCGTCACCGCGGTCGCCGTAGAACCCCATCGCCGAACCGCTCACGAGTGCGATGGGCTCACCGAGATCGGCCAGGGCTTTCGAGACGGTCGCGGTGCCGTCCACCCGCGAGGAAAGGATCACCTGCTTGTATGCCGGAGTCCAGCGATGGTCGCCAACGCCGGCTCCCGCGAGATGGACGACCGCGTTCAGCCCTGACAGGTCACCGGGGTCGATCCTTCGAGACGAGGGGTCCCAGCCGATTTCGTGACTGCCCCCCGGCTCTCGGCGCACCACGTGCATGACCTCGTCGCCCCGGGCCCGAAGGAACGCCGAAAGCGCGCTGCCGATCAGTCCGGAAGCGCCGGTGATGGCAACGCGCTGTGGCGGTGGGCTGTCCCTAAACATGAGCTTCTCGGCCTACGGCGTGATGGTCTAGAGGCCCAGGGATGCTTCGAAAGCTCCCTCTTCGAGGCGGGCCTTCATCGACATCAGGAATCGTGCTGCGTCCGCTCCGTCGACAACGCGGTGGTCGTAGGACAGGGCCAGATAGACGATGGAACGTACCGCGATCGTCTCGCCGCCGTCACCGTCCTTGACCACGACGGGACGCTTGACGACCGCGCCCGTGCCGAGGATGGCGACGTTCGGCTGGTTGATGATCGGGGTGTCGAAGAGCGCCCCGCGGCTGCCGGTATTGGTGAGTGTGAAGGTCCCACCCGCGAGCTCGTCGGGGGAGACCTTGTTGGTGCGGGTCCGCTCGGCCAGATCGGCGATCTTGCGCGCCAGCCCGGCGATGTTGAGGTCACCGGCATCCTTGATCACCGGCACGAGCAGGCCGCGATCAGTGTCGACTGCGACGCCGAGGTTCTCGGAACCGTGATAGATGATCTGGTCACCTTCGACGCTGGAGTTGACGGCAGGGTGGGACTTGAGCGCCTCGACGGCAGCGAGTGCGAAGAAAGGCAGGAAGCTGAGCTTGGTGCCTTCACGAATCTCGAAGTCGCGCTTTGCCTTGTCGCGCAGTCTGGAGATCTTGGTGACGTCAACCTCAACCACGGTCGTGAGCTGGGCCGAGACCTGAAGCGACTCGACCATCCTCGCCGCGATGACCTTGCGCAGGCGGCTCATCTTCTCGGTCGTTCCCCGCTTGGGCGAGGTCGCCGCTGTGCCAGCACCTGCAGCCGAGGCGGCCTGGGCAGGGGGACCGACGGGGGCTACAGCAGCAGTAGCGGTCGCCGCAGCCGCAGCCGCAGCCTTGACGGCCTGGGCGGCATCGAGCACATCCTGTTTGCGGATCCGGCCACCGACGCCGGTGCCCTGGAGCGTTGCGAGGTCGACATCGTTGTCGCTGGCGAGCTTGCGAACCAGCGGCGTGACGTATGCCGCGGCCTCATTGGCGCTGGATGTCGGCGCCGAGGTGGTGATGGCGGGAATCGGCGCCGGGGCGGCGGAGGCAGGCTCGGCAGGTGCGGGTGGTGCGGAGGCAGGCTCGGCAGGTGCGGGTGGTGC
>JBDTMW010000172.1:0-5493 GCA_039934065.1 Actinomycetota bacterium
AAGACCACCCTGCTGCGGATCCTCGCCGGTGTGGACCAGCCCGACACGGGCGCGGTCGAGGCCGGTCACGGGCTCAAGATCGGCTACTACGCCCAGGAACACGAGAACCTCGACATCTCTCGGACGGTCCTGGACAACATGAGGGCGGCGTCGCCCGATCTCGGTGATGTCGAGACCCGCAAGACCCTGGGCTCGTTCCTGTTCAGCGGCGACGACGTGCATAAGCTGGCCGGCGTTCTCTCCGGGGGCGAGAAGACGCGTCTGTCCCTGGCCATGCTGGTGGTGTCGGCGGCCAACGTCCTGCTGCTCGACGAGCCGACCAACAACCTCGACCCGGCCTCCCGCGAGGAGATCCTGGGCGCGTTGCGCACGTACAAGGGCGCCGTCGTCCTCGTCAGTCACGATGAGGGTGCCGTTGCCGCGCTCGAGCCTGAACGGGTCCTGCTGCTGCCTGATGGTGTCGAGGACCACTGGGGTACGGACTATCTGGACCTCGTCGCGCTCGCCTAGAGTCGCTGGCGTGTCGAACTCCGAGCAGCTGAGACCCGAACAGCTGAGAACCGAGCAGTCCCAACCCCACCCGATGCTCCGAGTCGAGCAGTCGGGTCCGGTCCTGACGATCACCCTCGACCGTCCCGAACGGCGCAACTCCCAGGCGCCGAGCTTGTGGACGGCGCTGGCCGAGGTTGGCGAGGGTCTCCCGCCGGATGTGCGGGTGGTGGTCATCCGGGCCGAGGGTCCCTCGTTCTCTGCAGGCCTGGACCGGGCGATGCTGACCCCCGACGGCGCTCCGGGGGAGCCGTCGATCCTGGCTCTGGCCGCAGGTGTTGCAGGCCCGCTGGAGGAGGCCATCGCGCAGTTCCAGCGTGGTTTCGCAATCTGGTCGGAGGTACCTGCCATCACCATCGCTGCCGTCCAGGGACATGCCATCGGCGCCGGTTTCCAGCTGGCCCTGGCCTGCGACCTGCGGGTGGTCGCCGACGACGTCGCGTTCGCCATGCGTGAGACCAGCCTGGGTCTGGTGCCCGACCTCGGTGGCACCTCGCCCCTGGTGCGTTCCGTCGGGTATGCGCGGGCGCTCGAGATCTGTGTCACGGGCCGTTTCGTCGGGGCGCAGGAGGCGGTGGCGATCGGGCTGGCTTCCGTGGCCGTGCCGCTTGAGGACCTCGACAGCGCCGCACGCGACCTCGCGGACGCCATACTTCAGGCGCCGCAGGCCGCGGTGAGAGAGCTCAAAACGCTGTTACGCCACGCGATCGACGCTTCTCCAGCCGACCAGCTCAAGGCCGAACGCGAGGCACAGGGACGCCTGCTCACCGCGATGGTGCAGGCTTCAGGGAAGTAAGCAACAAAGCCTGGTGTTGTCAGACCGGATGACGAAGATGACGAAAAGCGCACCTGCCCGCTAGACACCGGGAAAGAAGGGTGCAGAGCGGAGGCGGCATGTCCATGCACGGCAGCTGGGGCATGGTGCGCTCCCTCACACGTGACTCATCGGTGGCCCAGCGCAAGCTGGCTCCGGGGACTGCCAGACGGGTGATGTCCTACGCCCGCCCGTACAAGTCGCAGATCATCATCTTCCTCATCCTGGTGGTGCTCGACTCGGCGCTGGTGGTGGCCACGCCGTTGCTGCTCGGCCAGATCATCGACAAGGGCGTCACCCCCGGACGCTCCGACGTCGTGGTCCGGCTCTCCCTGATCATCGCCGGTATCGCAGTCCTGGATGGCGCACTGACCCTCGTTCAACGGTGGTACTCCTCGCGGATCGGCGAGGGGCTCATCTTCGACCTGCGCACCCAGGTGTTCACCCACGTGCTGAAGCAGCCGATCGCCTTCTTCACCCGGGCTCAGACCGGCGCGCTGGTCAGCCGCCTGAACAACGACGTGATCGGCGCTCAGCAGGCCTTCACCTCAACACTGTCCGGCGTGGTCAGCAACGTGGTCTCGCTGGTGTTCATCGTCACCGCGATGGCTTCCATCTCCTGGACGCTGACCCTGGCTGCGCTGATGCTGCTGCCGCTGTTCCTGGTCCCGGCTCGGATCATGGGTCGCCGCCTGGCCGGCCTCACCCACGATGCGATGAACCTGAACGCTGAGCTCGGCACCAGGATGACCGAGAGGTTCAACGTCGCCGGGGCGCTGCTGGTCAAGCTGTTCGGAACTCCCCAGATCGAGGACGAGCAGTATGCCGAGCGAGCCGGCCGGGTTCGCGACGTCGGCGTCAAGATCGCGCTCACCCGTACCCTCTTCTTCGTGGCGCTGACGCTGGTCGCCTCGCTGGCCACCGCCCTCGTCTACGGTGCCGGTGGCGTCATGACGGTCAACAAGGCGATCCAGGTCGGCCAGCTGGTGGCGCTGGCTGCGCTGCTCGGCCGGCTCTACGGGCCGCTGACCGCACTGTCCAACGTGCGGGTCGACGTGATGACCGCGCTGGTCTCGTTCGAGCGGGTTTTCGAGGTGCTAGACCTCCAGCCGCTGGTCAAGGAGGCACCCAACCCGGTTGCCCTGCAACGGCGTCCGGTTTCCGTTGAGTTCGACGGCGTCGGGTTCCGCTATCCGTCGGCGGATGAGGTCTCGCTGGTCTCGCTCGAGACGGTGGCCTCTGGTGACCGGCGAGGGGGCGGTTCCGTGCTGCACGACGTGACCTTCTCGATCCAGCCCGGCCAGCTGGTCGCCCTGGTGGGTCCGAGCGGCGCGGGCAAGACCACGATCACCAGCCTGGTGGCCCGCTTGTATGACCCGACCGCCGGCCAGGTCCGTATCGAAGGGGTTGACCTGCGCGAGGCGACTCTGGCATCGCTCCACGACGTCGTCGGCGTGGTCACCCAGGATGCCCACCTGTTCCACGACACCATCCGGGCAAACCTGGCCTACGCCAGCCCGGGAGCGACGGAGGAGCAGATGATCTCCGTGCTGACGTCCGCCCAGGTGTGGGACCTGGTCTCGGGCCTCCCTGAGGGTCTGGACACCGTCGTGGGCGATCGCGGACACCGCCTCTCTGGTGGCGAGAAGCAACGGCTGGCCATTGCCAGGCTGCTGCTCAAGGGGCCTGGCCTGGTGGTTCTTGACGAGGCCACGGCCCATCTCGACAGCGAGTCAGAGCTGGCCGTCCAGAGGGCGCTGGACACCGCGCTCTCGGGGCGGACGGCTCTGGTCATCGCACACCGCCTCTCCACCGTTCGTGGAGCCGACCAGATCCTGGTCGTGGCCGATGGAAGGATCGTCGAGCGCGGCAAGCACCACGAGCTGCTGGCCCAAGGCGGCCTCTATGCAGATCTCTACAACACGCAGTTCGCCGAGCAGGGCCATGAGGCCAACGCCCTGCCGTAGACCTGCTCTGGCCGGCTCAGAGGCTGCGCGTGGCCCCGCCGTCCACGGTGATGACCGAACCGGATACGTATGACGCCGCCGGAGAGGCGATGAAGGCGGCGACCCGCCCGAACTCCGCTGGCTCGCCGTAACGACCCAGGGGGATGTTGGCGTTGTTGCGGCGACGTGACTCTTCGGCGTCTCCTGTTGCGTTGTCGAGCTGCTGCATCCGGTCTGTGGCGATCCGGCCGGGGAGAACGACGTTGACCCTTGAGCCGTCGTGGCCGTACTCGTCGGCCAGGGTCTTGGCAGCCATCGCCAGCCCCGGGCGAAGGCCGTTGGAGATGGCGAGTCCGGCGATGGGGCTGCGCACTGACGTCGAGAGCACGATGGTGACGCTCACCGGGGAGTCGGTAGCGGAAAGCACTGCCTTGGCCAGGCGCAACGGACCCAGGAACACGGATTCGAAGCCGTCGCGCCAGGCGTCGTCGTCCACCTCGGCCGCCGTACCCGGGGGTGGGCCGCCCACGCTGATCACGGCGCCGTCGAGCTGGCCGAAGCTCTCCAGCGCCACTGCGACGAGACGGTCGGCCGTTCCGACGTCGGCCAGGTCAGCAGCGACCGCGATGACCCGGTCCGGCGCCTCCAATGTGATGGCGGCGGTGTTGATGCCGTCCTCGGACCGAGAGGCGATGACCACCCGCGCGCCGTCCGCGACCAGCTCTTCCGCGGTCGCGAAGCCCAGGCCGCGCGAGGCGCCGGTGACGATGTAGACACGGTCCTGCAGGTCAAGGTTCATGCGCTCATGCTTGCATGCCGTCACTCCGGTCGGGTTTGCAGGTGGACCTGTCCTGGAGGTCGCAAAAGCCGATGGCTGGCACCAAACCGGTGCCCGCTATTCGTCTTCTTCGTCCCAGATCCGGACTTTGCGGGCCTTCCGGACCAGCTCGGGCGTCGGCGAGGCGGAGGAGCCACCCGGAGCCGGCATGGTCGATCCGGAGCCGTCAAGCAGTTCGCGCCGGGCGCCGAAGAAGACCATGGCGAAACCGGCTGGAGAGGCGAGCCACCACTGGAGCGCATAGGCAAGGTGCGGTCCTTCGCCGGTGTCGGGTTGCTCGAGGGCCTGCGGCCGCGCGATCTGCTGACCTGGTAGCCCTGTCTCGTTGCGGGCGATCAGGTAGACGCCGTACAGCGGGGTGCCGGTCTGTGCCCTGGCTTCGGCGATGTTGATCGACGCAAGCTGTCCCGTCGGCATCCGTCGGTCAAAGCTTGGCTCACCCACCCGCAGCCAGCCGGTGACGGTGATGTCCCCCGTGGGAGTGGCGGGGACCGTTGACGGCTGTGTTGCGCTGGGGCCGTTGGGAATCCATCCACGATCGACCAGGAGTGACGCACCGTTCGCGATCCGCAAGGGAACGACGACCTCGTAGCCAAAGACTCCATGGTTCGGACGGTTGCGAACGAGCATGAGGCTCTGGTCGGCATACCGCCCGGTCTGGGTGACCAGCGTCCACTCCTCCGAGCGGGGCAGACTGGCGTCGGGTCCTGTCAGGACGTGCGAGAGGGGAACGGGGGTGGCCAGGTAGTGGCTGTTGATCCGTTGGGACCTCGCGGCCTTGTCCTCGTGCCGGTGCCACTGCCACTGGCCGAGGAAGAAGCAGGCGACGGCGAAGAGCGTGGCGACCGACAGCGCGGTGAGCCAACGACGCGACAGCACCAGTCGTAGCACCAGACGAAGGTACCCGTTTACGCTTGCGGTTATGACGACCCTTCCGATCGCCACACGTTCACCGACGGGCATGCCCGATACCTTCGGGCGATTCGCCTCGGATCTGCGGGTCTCTGTCACCGATCGCTGCAACCTGCGCTGCACCTACTGCATGCCGGCCGAGGGTCTGCCGTGGATGGCCAAGCCGGAGATGCTCAGTGATGAGGAGATGCTGCGGATCGTCGCAGTGTTCGTCGGGCTGGGGGTACGGCAGGTCCGACTCACCGGCGGCGAGCCGCTCCTGCACCGGTCCCTGCCTGCACTGGTGGAGGGCATTGCCGCGCTCAAGCCACGGCCGTTGATCGCCATGACCACCAACGGGGTTGGGCTCGACCGGCTCGCCGGGCCACTGGCCGCAGCAGGTCTGGACCGGGTCAATGTCAGCCTTGACACGATCGACCAGCAGGAGTTCTTCA
>JBDTMW010000173.1:0-5455 GCA_039934065.1 Actinomycetota bacterium
TGAAGTCCTTCCATGGCACCGAGGGCTACGGCCTCGGTCTGGGCAACATCATCCTCGTCGTCAACGTCATCCTGCTGTGGTCGTACACGATGGGCTGCCACTCCTGCCGGCACATCACCCTCGGCCGGATCAACCACTTCTCCAAGCACCCGGTGCGCTACTGGCTCTACCAGCAGGCCAGCAGGCTCAACTTGAAGCACATGGAGCTTGCCTGGACCACCCTGGCCACGCTGTGCATTACCGATGCATACATCGCGCTGGTCTCCTCCGGCACTATTTCTGATCTGAGGTTCATCGGATGAGCGAGTTCGAGCGTTTCCAGTACGACGTTGTGGTGATTGGCGCTGGTGGCGCCGGGCTCCGGGCCGCGATCGAGGCCAGGGAGCATGGTCTGCGGACGGCCATCGTGTGCAAGTCCTTGTTCGGCAAGGCACATACGGTGATGGCCGAAGGCGGCATCGCTGCCGCGATGGGCAACGTCAACTCCAAGGACAACTGGCAGGTTCACTTCCGGGACACGATGCGCGGGGGCAAGTTCCTCAACAACCCGCGGATGGCCGAGCTGCACGCCAAGGAGTCCCCGGACCGGGTCTGGGAGCTCGAGACCTATGGCGCGTTGTTCGACCGCACGGAGGACGGGCGGATCAGCCAGCGCAACTTCGGCGGGCATGAGTACCCACGCCTTGCCCACGTCGGCGACCGCACCGGCCTGGAGCTCATCCGCACCCTCCAGCAGAAGATCGTCTCGCTCCAGCAGGATGACCTGGCTGAGCACGGGGACCTCGATGCACGGATCAAGGTCTTCGCCGAGTGCACGATCACCGATCTGCCACGGACCGACGGCAAGGTGTCCGGCGCACTGGGCTACTGGCGTGAGTCCGGCAAGTTCGTCGTCTTCGAAGCGCCGGCCGTGATCATTGCGACCGGCGGTATCGGCAAGAACTTCAAGATCACCAGCAACTCGTGGGAGGGCACCGGCGACGGTCTCGCTCTTGCGCTGCGCTCCGGCGCCAGCCTGGTCAACATGGAGTTCATCCAGTTCCACCCCACCGGCATGATCTGGCCGCCTTCGGTCAAGGGCCTCCTGGTGACCGAGTCGGTTCGAGGTGACGGTGGAGTCCTGCGCAACTCCGAGGGCAAACGCTTCATGTTCGACTACGTCCCCGAGGTATTCAGGGGCCAGTACGCCGAGACCGAAGAAGAAGGGGACCGCTGGTACAAGGATCCCGAGCACAACAAGCGCCCGCCCGAGCTGCTGCCGCGTGACGAGGTCGCACGTGCGATCAACAGCGAGGTCAAGGCCGGCCGTGGCACCGACCACGGCGGCGTGTTCCTTGACGTGTCAACGCGGCTTTCTGCCGAAGAGATCCTCCGCAAGCTGCCCGCGATGCACCACCAGTTCAAGGAGCTCGCGGACGTTGACATCACGAAGGAGCCGATGGAGGTCGGTCCAACCTGTCACTACGTGATGGGCGGCATCGAGGTTGACGCGGACACCGCAGCCAGCACGGTTCCCGGGCTGTTCGCCTGCGGCGAGTCCGCCGGCGGCATGCACGGTTCCAATCGTCTCGGCGGCAACTCACTGTCCGATCTGCTGGTCTTTGGACGACGCGCCGGAGCGGGTGCGGCGACATACGTCCTCGGGTTGGGAGAGAACCGGCCCAAGGTGATGGACGCAGACCTCGAAGCCGGTGAGGCCGCTGCGGTGGCCCCCTTCGAGAACGAGGGTGAGAACCCCTACACGCTGCACCAGGAGCTTCAGCAGACGATGAACGACCTGGTCGGCATCATCCGTAGTGAGGCTGAGATCAGGGAGGCACTGGGCTCACTGGAGACACTTGCCGCCCGCGCGGCAACCGTGAGCGTCGAAGGACATCGGCAGTTCAACCCCGGCTGGCACCTTGCGCTCGACCTGCGCAACATGCTGACGGTCTCAAAGTGTGTGGCTCTTGCGGCTCTGGAGCGCGAAGAGAGTCGTGGCGGCCACACCCGCGAGGACTTCCCGGGGATGAACCCCAACTGGCGCAACGTCAACCTCATCTGTGCGCTGGATGCCGACGGGCACTCGGTGACGATCGAGCACAAGCCGGTGCCAACGATCCCGCGTGAGCTGTTCGAGCTGTTCGACCGTGGCGAGCTGAAGAAGTACTTCACTGATGCCGAGGTGGCCACGCTCGACGATCCGTCGGTCACGCCCGAACAAGGGACGGTGTCATGACTTACCAGGCGAAGTTCCGCTTGTGGCGTGGCGACCCAGACGGCGGCGAGCTGAAGGACCATGCCGTCGAGGTCAACGAAGGTGAGGTCGTTCTCGACATCGTGCACCGGATCCAGGCCACTCAGGCTCACGATCTGGCCGTTCGCTGGAACTGCAAGGCCGGCAAGTGCGGCTCATGCAGCGCGGAGATCAACGGCCATCCGAGCCTGATGTGCATGACCCGGATGAACACGTTCACCCAGGAAGAGACCATCACGATCACGCCGTTGCGCACCTTCCCGGTCATCCGCGATCTGGTGACGGACGTCTCCTTCAACTACGAGAAGGCCCGCCAGATCCCGGCATTCTCACCGCCGGAGGGTGTCGGACTTGGTGAGTACCGGATGCAGCAGGTCGACGTCGAGCGGTCCCAGGAGTTCCGCAAGTGCATCGAGTGCTTCCTGTGCCAGACCGTATGTCACGTGGTTCGCGACCACGATGACAACAAGAAGTCCTTCGCCGGCCCACGGTTCCTCATCCGTGCTGCAGAGCTCGCCATGCATCCGCTGGATGCACGCAAGGACCGCGCGGACTTTGCGGTGGAGGAGCAGGGGATCGGGCTGTGCAACATCACCAAGTGCTGCACCGAGGTGTGCCCCGAGCACATCAAGATCACCGATAACGCCATCATCCCCATGAAGGAACGGGTCGTCGATCGCAGATACGATCCACTGGTATGGCTGGGCAAGAAGATCAGTCGCAGGACCGACTGACCCGCGCGTTCTTCGCGAGACCCGTTCTGGATGTGGCACCCGAGCTTCTCGGGTGCCACATCTCCCATGCGGGGGTCACTGTCCGTCTCACCGAGGTCGAGGCCTATGCCGGGTCAAGCGACCCCGGCTCCCATGCCTTCAGAGGGCCCACCCCGCGTACTCAGGTGATGTTCGGCAAACCGGGCGGCCTCTATGTCTACTTCACCTACGGAATGCATTGGTGCGCCAACCTGGTCTGCGGTCCCGAGGGTGACGCCAGCGGAGTGCTCCTGCGGGCTGGAGAGGTGGTCGTGGGGCTCGAGGTGGCCCGTTCCCGTCGACCTGGTGCCATCGACCGGGATCTGGCTCGCGGTCCTGCCCGCCTGGCCCGGGCGCTCTCGATCGGACGCGACCAGAACGGTATCGACACGGTCGCGGCTGACAGCCCCTTGGTCGTGCGCGTCGGAGTGCGTGGCCCGTTATCCGGGCCCGTGGGGTATCTGGTGCGCACCGGACCACGAGTCGGGGTCAGCGGGCCGGGTGGTGACGCAGAGGCCCATCCATGGCGGTTCTGGCTCGAGGGGGAGGCGACGGTCTCGGCATACCGGGCTGGCACGCTTCGCCGACCCAAACCGGCCGGCACGGTCGGCCGACCCAAACCGGCTGGCCCGTCCACGCAGCCGTAAGGCAGGCTGTGCCCTGACCGGATGAGCCAGTGAAGGGAACGGGACGCTGTGAGCGACATCCTCGAAGAGCTGCAGTGGCGTGGCCTGGTGGCGCAGACCACCGACGAGTCGGCGCTGCGCGAGGCACTTGCGGACGGACCCGTCACCTTCTACTGCGGCTTCGACCCCACCGCGCCGAGCCTGCACATGGGCAACCTCGTACAGCTCATCCTGATGCGTCACCTGCAACGGGCGGGCCACCGGGCGCTCTGCCTCGTGGGTGGTTCGACCGGCCTGATCGGCGACCCCAAGGCAACCTCCGAGCGCAGGCTGAACTCGCCCGAGACGGTGGCCACGTGGGTGGCACGGATCCAGGCCCAGGTGCAGCCCTTCCTGGACTTTGACGGCGAGAACCCCGCGACCATGGTCAACAACCTTGACTGGACCGCTCCGATGTCGGCGCTGGACTTCCTGCGAGATGTGGGGAAGCACTTCCGGGTCAACGCGATGATCAAGAAGGACGCGATTGCGACACGGCTGGCCAGCCAGGACGGCATCTCATACACCGAGTTCAGCTATCAGCTCCTGCAGGGTCTGGACTACCTGCACCTTTACCGCACCTACGGCTGCACGCTGCAGACCGGTGGCACCGACCAATGGGGCAACCTGACGGCCGGGTCCGACCTGATTCACCGTGCTGAGCACCGGTCGGTGCACCTGATGACCACGCCGCTGATCACCAAGGCCGACGGGACCAAGTTCGGCAAGACCGAAAGCGGCACTGTCTGGCTCGACGCGGCGATGATGTCGCCCTACGCCTTCTACCAGTTCTGGATCAACGCTGAGGATGCTGCGGTGATCGGCTACCTCAAGATCTTCACCGATCGCTCCCGTGAGCAGATCGAGGCGCTGCAGGCGTCGGTTGAGCAGACGGCCTTCAAGCGCGAAGCGCAGCGGACGCTGGCTGCCGACGTGACGACGCTGGTCCACGGGGCACCCACCACGGCCGCAGTGCAGGCCGCCAGCGAGGCGTTGTTCGGCAAGGGTGACCTAGCCGCCCTGGACGCTCGCACGTTGCATGACGCCACCGTGGAGCTGCCTGGCGCGCCCGTTGCGCCCGGCGACTCGGTGGTCGATGCCCTGGTTGCCACCGGACTGGTGGAGAGCCGCAACGCCGCCCGACGAGTGATCAGCGACGGCGGGGCCTCGGTCAACAACGTCAAGGTGACGGACCTTGAGGCAGTGCTGGCCGAGTCTGACTTCCTCCACGGACAGGTGGCCTTGGTACGCCGGGGGCGCAAGTCTCTGGCGGCCGCCCGGAGACTGCAGCAACCCAGCTGACCCGCGCCTCCAGTACGTCGCGGTTCCGGGGGAGGGGGCGTCGATCGAGGTCCCGGCGCGACTCTGACCAGCAAACTTGTGTTTTGTGGGCAGGGCGACCTACAGTTCTCCACGTCAACCCGACAGGGAGAAACGGACACAGCTGCAGCAGGTGCGCAAGCACCGCGCAGGTGGCCGGTCCCACGGGTCAGTACCTGCCCGCATCACGCGAGCGATCCACCCCGGTGACAGGGGGTGGGAACCACCCCTGTGATATGGAGTGGAACCACGCCTGTGACATGGAGTAGTGCCACAGAAAGATCCCGGATTTCCGGCATCACCTGACGCTCGCAAGGGCATTCAGGGACAGGCTTCCAGCCTGTTACAGTGGGATTCGCCAAAGCCCCGCAAGACGTTCCGGTCGATGATCGGCGCCGATTATGCGTTAGGCCGCCTGGCGGATATATTTGAACGGTTGCCCCGATGTGCGCCTTGTTGGTGGTGTGTTGGTGTGCGTGCGA
>JBDTMW010000174.1:0-5384 GCA_039934065.1 Actinomycetota bacterium
TCTGTGGCGAGCATGGTGGCGACCCCGACTCCGTGCACTTCTTCCACGACGTGGGCCTGGACTACGTGTCGTGCTCGCCGTTCCGGGTGCCGGTGGCCCGGCTCGAGGCCGGTCGCGCCAACGGAACCGGCGGCAGCGACTCCCGCTGACCGCCCTGGTCGAGGGTCAGGTCGTCAGCAGGACCTTGCCGACGTGGGCGCTGGCCTCGAGCTCACGATGGGCGACCGCAGCCTGGTCCAGGGGGAAGGTCCGGTGCACCACCGGCCTGACCGTGCCGGACTCGATCAGCGGCCAGACATGCTCGCGCACTGCGGCCACGATGGCGGCCTTCTCCGCTGCGGGGCGGCCTCGCAGCGATGTCGCGATCACCGCGGCAGACTTGCGCAGCAAGGTGCTGATGTCGAGCTCGGCCTTGACGCCGCCCTGCAGGCCGATGATCACCAGCCTTCCGTTGACGGCCAGCGTGCTGACGTTGCGGGCAAGGTATTTCGCGCCGATGTTGTCCAGGATCACGTCGGCACCGTGGCCCTGCGTCGCCTCGGCCAAGACCGCGACGAAGTCCTGCTCGCGGTAGTTGACCAGGATCTCGGCTCCCAGCGCCGCACAGGCCTCCAGCTTGTATGCCGACCCGGCCGTCACCGCGACGCGCGCGCCGACCGCACGGGCCAGCTGGATGGCCATTGTCCCGATCCCGCTCGACCCGCCGTGGATCAGAGTCGTTTCGCCGGGTTGAAGGCCGGCGGTCATGAACAGGTTGGACCACACCGTGCATGTGACCTCGGGAAGCGCCGCCGCTTCGATCAGGGAGACGCCTTTCGGCACCGGCAACAGCTGTGTGGCTGGGACCGCGACCTGCTCGGCATACCCGCCTCCTGAGAGCAGCGCACACACCTCATCGCCCACCGCCCAGCCGGTCACGTCGCCGCCCAGAGCGCTGATCGTGCCGCTGACCTCGAGGCCGGGGTAGGTCGAAGCATCCGTCGGTGGCGGGTAGAAACCCTGGCGTTGCATCAGATCCGCACGGTTCACTCCTGCTGCGGCGACCTGGACGAGCACCTCGCCGGGGCTCATGTCGGGCGTTGGTACCTCAGTGAGAACGAGCGCGTCGGCGTCTCCGGGCGTGGGGATCGTGATGGCTTTCATGCCCCGACGATAAGCCGGGCCTGCTCGAGGGCTTCGGGCGTGTCCACGTCCAGAGCGGTCGTTGCCTCGCAGTCCACGGTGTCGATCTGCATGGACTCGACCACCGCCATGAGCCTCGCGCCGCCTGGTTCGGGAGGGAGCGCAGCACGCAAGGCTTCGCAGCGGTATGCCGCGAGCAGCGGCTGGGTGCGTCCGTCCGGGTCGGATGCCAGCACGGCATCACGCTCGGGCTGAGCTGTCAGCGCGTTGACCAGCGTCGGCAGCACAGCCGCGGCGAACGGCATGTCACCGCCGACCACCACACAGATCCCGGCCTCCACAGCTTCGAGGCCGGCGGCGATCCCGGCGACAGGGCCTCCGCCGGCGGGGGACTCACGGCACCACTGGACCGACCGTGTGGTGGCACGCTCATCGCCGACGCAGACGATGGCCCAGCTGGGAGGTAGGTCGTTGAGCAGATGGTCCAATACCGTTGTCCCGGAAAGGAGTTCGCGAGTCTTGTCACGTCCCGCCATCCGGCGTGAGGTGCCGCCGCAGAGGACGATGACGACAGGCTGCTGGTCGGACATCAGACATGGCCTCCCACGCGACGGGTCAGGTCAGCCGCGGTCCGGATGACCTGCTCCACAATGAACCGCCTCTGGTTCTCGGCCACCTCGGCAGCGGGGTACGTCACGGCGATACCTGCCACGGGATGACCGCTGTGGTCGAGTACGGGCGCTGCCACTGAGGCGAAGTCCGGTGTCACCGTTCCGTCCTCGGTGGCGAAGCCGTCCCGGCGTACCTGGGTCAGCAAAGACCGCAGGCCGGACAGTGCTGTCGGGCCGACACCGTGGCGTTGGACAAAGGCGTCGCGTGAGGGGAACAGGGCGCGAACCTGTTGTGGTGGAAGGGAAGCCAGCATTGCCAGGCCAGTGGCGGTCAGCTGCGACGGAAGCCGCACGCCAACATCGGTGACCAGTGGCGGTCGGCCGGGCGCCCGCTCCTCGATGACGTAGAGGACGTCACGGCCATGCAGCACGGCAAGGTGCGCGTTGTGCTTCGTCGCGTCCACCAGGCGCACCATCGGCCGGCGCGCGAAGCGCTGCAGAGGCGCCTGTCGGGTGTAGGCCGAGCCCAGTTCGAACGCAGCGACACCAAGGCCATAACGCCGCTCCTCAGCCAGATGCACCACAAATCCCTGGTCGCAGAGCACCGTGAGCAGGTGATAGACGCTGGACCTGGGCAGGCCGAGGTCGCGGGCGATCGCCGAGGCCGGCACTGGCTCGGAATGCCGTGCCAGCAGCCGCAGCACGGCCAGCGCCTGACTTGCTGCGGGGGCGTTGGCCATGGGGCCAGTGTCTCAGCTGCGAGACGATCGGGGGCAGATGGCCGGCAAAGGGCTGGCTGAACGCAGGCCACCGGTGTATTTTTCCACGATCACGCGCAGTCAGGCAGGGACCAGCGGATAGGAGTCATGTGATGCAGAAGATCAGCCCGTTCCTGTGGTTCGACGACCAGGCGGAAGAGGCGGCGAGCTACTACGTCTCCATCTTCAAGAACTCCGCGATCCTGGGGGTGTCACGATATGGCGAAGGTGCGCCGCATCCAGCCGGCACTGCGATGTCCGTGTCGTTCGTCCTCGACGGACTCGAGTTCACGGCGCTCAACGGCGGTCCGCAGTTCACCTTCACCGAGGCGATCTCGCTCTTTGTCACAGCTGAGACCCAGGATGAGGTCGACGACCTGTGGGACAAGCTCACGAGCGGCGGCGGTGAGCCAAGTCAGTGCGGGTGGCTCAAGGACAAGTACGGTCTGTCGTGGCAGATCGTCCCACCGGTGCTGTTCGAGCTCCTGGGCGACCCTGACCCGGAAAAGTCAGGCCGGGTCATGCAGGCAATGCTCGGGATGGGCAAGCTCGACATCGCCGGTCTACGTGCGGCATACGACTCTGACTAGCGGGCGTTCGCCTACGTACCAGCAGCCGACCAGTGTGCTGGGCGATTGAGCGACGGCGGCAGCTTGGTCTCTGTATCGCCGTTCGCCGCATCCAGCTGGGACTGGATGAGAAAGAGACTCCCTGACAGGTCGGCGCCGCTGAGGTCCGCGCCCCGAACGTCGGCCCCGGTGAGGTCGGCCGTTCTCAGGTCTGCGTTTCGCAGGTCCGCGCCGATGAGCCGCGCCGATCTCAGGCTGGTGCCTCGCAGGTCGGCGCCCTCGAGGTTGGCTCCGATGAGGTCGGCTCCCCTGTGATCCTTCTGCTTGGGCTGGACGCCGGCTCGCGCGAAGTCGCTCGCGCGCAGCAGCAGTGCGTTGACGTCCCGTCGGTGTGCGGCCAGGTCGAGCTCCAGCAGAGCAGCCGGGCTCTTGCCGGTGAGTTGTTCGGTCCGTTCGAGTGCGAGGCCGAGCTCAGCTTGCAGGGCGCCGTCGGCTTGCAGGGTCAGTGCTTGAGTCAGGTACCAGAGCAGCTCATGGAGGTCACGCATGATCGGGAAGACCTCGAACATCCGCTTTGCGATGTCCGGGGAAAGCCGCCAGTCCTGTCCGCCGAAGGTGCCCTGGGAGACGTTCTGTCCCGCGCCGAAGCAGTCGTAGACGGTGCAACCCCGGAAGCCCACGTCCCTCAGGCGTGTGTGAATGCCACAGCGGAAGTCCGGCTGCAGGTTCGGACACGGCTGTCCGGCAGGTTTGTTGATCGCGAAGTCTGCGGATGATGAGAATGCCGGCGCGACGCAGCACAGTGCGAAGCAGCTCCTGCAGTCGGCTCGGAGGCTGAGCTTCGCGACTTGCCTCATGGCTGGGACACTAACGGGCGGCACACGACGGCGGGTAAGGAAGCCCTTCAGGGACGGCGCACCCGACAGTGGCGCGCGCCCCGTCCGAATCATCGAACGGGCTGCGAGAGTGCGCGACTGTTCTGCACGAGGCGGACAAGGAGAGCTGGCAGGAACGCGACGACGACCAGCAGCACGCCCCACCACGATGCGGATCCGATGTGACCGTCGAGGCTGATGGCCGCAAACACTGCCGAACCGCCGGCGAGACCCCTCAGCACCCTGGCCGCAGTCGGGTATCGAGGTGGTTGCCTCCACCAAACCGCAAGGCGCACGCCGGGATTCGCCCGGGTCAACAGGACCTCAGATGCAGCCGCCGCACATGCGGCAAGAACGAACAGGACGATGCTCACGCCGCATCGTTACACGTGGACGCGGGCGGCGCGTGCCAGATCTCGACAAGTCTCAGATTCGAGACACCGACCATAGACAGAGCATGGCTGGCCGGTCGCTGGCGCGGCGGATAAAGTCGTGCGCATGCATCAGGACCTCGGGGCCGCGTTCGCAAACGCGGTCGCGGCCAAGGACTACGTTCAAATCCGCGCGCTCCTCCACCCCGAGGTCGACTTCTGGGCGATGACACCGGGGGATATCTGGGACGCGAGCAATCCCGATGAGATCGTGGGCGTGCTCGATGACTGGTTCGGCGACGAGGACCTGATCCAGGCGATCGAGCTCCTGGACTGCGATGGGTTCGCTGACCGACAGCGAGTCGGATACCGCCTGCGGGTGAAGCGCCCGGATGGCGAGTACCTCATCGAGCAGCAGGCGTACCTCTCCGAGCGCGACGGCCAGATCGGCTGGTTGCGCATCCTGTGCTCGGGTTATCGCCCCAGCGATGCACGCACGGCGCACTCCCCAGCCTTGTCTCAGATCTGAGACACAACCGGTTGGCCGGGGATGGCTGCCCGGTCGCGGGTGCGTTCCAATGAACTCATGACTTCAGCCCATCCCTCAGAAACTCAGCTGGACTCCGCCAACCCGCCGGCATCCGGCGCAGGGATGAACCTCGTGGGCTCGGTCGCCGTCGGCATCGGTCCGCTGTCGTTCGACGACGTGGTGGCCGTCGCCCGCCACGATGCCCGCGTCGAGATCACCCCTGAGTCGATCCAGGAGATCCGCAAGAGCCGCACCATCATCGAAGGCCTGGCCAACGACGTCGAGCCGCACTACGGGGTCTCGACCGGGTTCGGGGCCCTCGCCACCAAGCACATCGCGCCGGACCTGCGAGCGCAGCTGCAGCGCAGCCTGATCCGCAGCCACGCCGCCGGCTCAGGTCCCGAGGTTGAGCGTGAGGTCATCCGGGCCCTCATGCTGCTGCGCCTCTCCACCCTGGCCAGCGGCCGCACCGGCGTGCGTGAGGAGACGGCCGAGGCATACGCGGCGGTGTTGAATGCGGGGATCACCCCCGTGGTCCACGAGTACGGC
>JBDTMW010000175.1:0-5356 GCA_039934065.1 Actinomycetota bacterium
CCGCATAACCCAGCGCTACCACCCCGGCAAACACCGCCAGGCCCACGAGCTCCGCCTGCAACTCTGCAAATCGACCTGCGGGATGGTTCCACGACAGGGGGCCGGCACCGCGTAGCGGTGGACGATGAACCAGCACGAAGCACCCGCAGATCAGGATCATCACCAGCGGCAACAACAGTGCGCCGCTGCCCCCGAAAAGCACAAACGCCAACGCCCGGTCGCTCAAGGTCACCGGAGCCGGGCCAGACCCAAGCGCCGCGTACGGCACGGAAGCGACCGTGGACCAGATGCTGACGATCACCGCCGCCATCACGCCGAAAGCTCCCACCAGCAAAAGCCTGATCGACCACATCCGGGCCTTGAGCAGCGCTTCCACCTCGGCGCTGTACTCATCATCCTTCACCGACGACACCCCCCTCGATAGCGCATACGCTCTGGTCAATCTAGCCCTGGCTGGGCGCCCACTGACTACAGACGGCTGCCGAACGCTCCTCAAGGAGGCAGCAGGTGAGAGAGTGACGTTCATGGCACAGCCAGCGGGGAAGGAGCCTCCCGCGGCCCCGCAACAGCCGGATGGGCGGCCCGGTGACTTGGGACCGGCCTCGACCAAGGGCTGGCTGTCACTCTTTCGAGAGTCCTTCATCGTCGTCGCTGCCGCCCTCGTCCTCTCGGTGCTCGTCAAGACCTTTCTCATCCAGGCGTTCTTCATCCCCTCCGGGTCGATGGAGCCGGTACTACACGGCTGCCCGGGATGTCTGGGCGACAGGGTGCTTGTGAACAAGCTGTTCAGCCACACGGGAGGCCTTCGCAGGGGAGACATCGTTGTCTTCCGCGACTCGTCCGGCTGGCTACCGACTGCGCGACCAGCCCCCGGACTGCGGAGCCGCGTCCACGATGGTCTCGAGTTCATCGGCCTGGTTCCCTCCAGTGCCGAGAGCGACCTCATCAAGCGCGTTATCGGGGTCGGCGGCGACACCGTCGAGGGACGCGATGGCAAGGTCTATGTCAACGGCACCATGCTGGACGAGCCGTACGTGTTCCCGGGCAACAGCCCCAGCGAGAGCAACTTCACGGTAGCTGTGCCGGCCGGCAAGCTCTGGATGATGGGCGACCACCGCGATTCATCGCAGGACAGCCGCGCCCATCAGCAGGACCCTGGCCGGGGCTTTGTCCCCGCCAGCGATGTCGTCGGTCGAGCGTTCGTCATCGTCTGGCCATTGGGCCGAGCCGCGGTACTCCAGCGCCCAGCCACGTTCGACCGGCCGGCCCTCGTCACGACACGCTGAGCTGCGGCCGTCCTCAGCCGGCGGTGAGGGCGTCCCTCATCGGCACGAACTTGGCGTCGGACTCGGCCAGCTCGGAGGCAGGGTCGGAACCGGCGACGATGCCGCACCCTGCGAACAACCGCATCCGACTGGGTTCTGCGCTGTCGAAGACCCCGCAGCGCAAGGCGATTCCCCACTCGCCGTCTCCGCTGGCGTCCATCCAGCCCACAGGGCCGGCATAGCGGCCACGGTCCATCTGCTCCAGATCGCGGATCGCGGCATCGGCCACAGCTGTCGGGGTCCCGCAGACGGCGGCAGACGGGTGCAGCGACGCGGCCAGCGCCAGCGAGGTCGACTGGTCGGTCAAGACCCCGGCTACGTCGGTCGCCAGGTGCATGACGTTGGACAGGTGCAGGACGAACGGCGACTCGGGGACGTTGATCGACGAACAGTGCGGTGCCAGAGCCTGCGCCACGGAGCGGACGGCGTACTCGTGTTCCTCAAGGTCCTTGGACGACCGGGCGAGCGAGGCAGCGAGGGCGAGGTCGTGATCGTCATCCCCGGTTCGACGGATGGTGCCGGCCAGCACACGCGAGGTCACCAGGCCCTTGTCCAGCTTCACGAGCATCTCCGGCGTGGCGCCGACGAGCCCGTCGACCGCGAATACCCAGGTGTTGTCGTAGCGCTCGGCCAGACGTTGCAGAAGCCAGCGTGGGTCGATCGCCGAGCGGGCGTCAACTTCGAGGTCACGCGCCAGAACCACCTTGTCCATCTCGCCGGCGTTGATCCGTTCGACGGCACGCGCGACGACCGCCGACCACTGCCCCCCCGAGAGAGCGCCGTCCGCAAATGCCACGTTCTCGGGCGGGGCAGGTGGCGATGATGGCGACGGAGTCAGGGTCACCGGGAGCCGTGAGTCGACGCCGATCGTCGTCAGCCACCACTGGGAACCCCGTTGACCCACCAGGACCTGGGGCACCACCAGAACGGCACCGGCGGGGGAGTCGGGTGAGTAGGAGATGGAGCCGAACGCCACCGGCCCTGTGCCCGGCAGGGACAGGTCGTCGCGGATGACCGCGCGTTCCACCACCGACCGCCACCATGCCTGTGCGTCGGCAAACCGGCCCGGCCCGTCGGCACGGAACTCCAGCGCCCGGCCCCAGCCGACCAGTCCCTCTCCGCGACGGACCCACGCGGACACCTGCTGGGGGGAGAGGGTTTCGGGAAGCAGCGACAACAAGACGCCGGGGTCGTCGATCGCCACCGTGCGGGCGACGATGGCCGGGACGGGCTCGGCCGGCGAATCGGGTCGGCCGCTCTCGGGGTGCGGCAAGGAGGTCACGGCCAGTAAGCCTACGACCGCACCCGGCAGAACCGCGCAAGGACCAGTGGAGTGCGGACCCGTGCAGGGACCAGTGGCGTGCAGACCCGACCCGTGAGGTGCGGACCTGAACCGTGATCGGCGAAGATGGGGCCATGACTCGCGCCAGCCTCGACAAGCAGCCCAGGGACGTTGCCGCGATGTTCGACACCGTCGCCGCCAAGTACGACCTGACCAACGATGTCCTGTCGCTGGGCCAGGACCGCAGGTGGCGCAGGCTGGTCCGCGAGGCGGTGGGTGCCCGGCGCGGCGACACAGTCCTGGATATCGCGGCCGGCACCGGCACGAGCAGCGAGCCCTTTGCGGATGCCGGCGTCAACGTCGTTCCGGCCGACTTCTCCCTGGGGATGCTTCGGGTCGGCAACCGGCGCCGGCCCGACCTGGGTTTTACTGCCGCGGACGCCCTCAGGCTCCCGTTCGCCGATGACTCCTTCGACGCTGTCACGATGTCGTTCGGGCTTCGCAACGTCGTGGGCACCAGCGCGGCGCTCGCGGAGTTCCTGCGCGTCACCAAACCCGGGGGCTCGCTGGTCATCTGCGAGTTCAGCCACCCGAGCAACAAGGCGTTCCGCACGGTCTACTCCAAGTACCTGATGCGCTCGCTGCCGACCATCGCGCGCAAGGTCAGCTCCAACCCCGACTCCTACGTCTACCTCGCCGAGTCCATCCAGGCCTGGCCGGACCAGGCAGGTATGGCGCGTCTGATCACCGAGGCGGGGTGGCAGGACGTGGCCTGGCGAAACCTGTCGGGGGGCATCGTCGCCCTGCACCGTGCGACGAAGGCCGTCCACACGGATGCAAGGTAGAGTTTTGCTGAGTTCGTGAAGACCTTCACAAGCGCTGCCAGCCCGTTGTCAGCTCCGCAGCAATCACCATGGTGAGGCCCCCCTGTGAGTTCGAGAATCATCACTAGTGCCACCGACGAGGTCCTGAGCGTGTCATCCTCTGTGCCGGTGCAGTCCGCAGACGTCATCATCGTCGGCGCCGGCCCAGCCGGATCGGCCACAGCCGCCTACCTGGCGATGGCTGGGCTCGACGTCCTGCTGCTGGAGAAGGCCACTTTCCCGCGTGAGAAGGTCTGCGGCGACGGCTTGACCCCCCGGGCCGTTCGCGAGCTGATCACCCTCGGCATCCCCACTCCTGAGGAAGACGGCTGGATCAAGAACCACGGCCTGCGCATCGTCGGTGGCGGCCATCGGCTGCAGCTCCCGTGGCCGGACCTGGCGAGCTTCCCGCCATACGGCCTGGTGCGCACCCGGCACGACTTCGACGACATCCTGGCCAAGCACGCGGTCAAGCACGGTGCCCGCCTGCTCGAGGCCACGAACGTGACCGGTCCGGTTCTGGACGATCGCACCGGCTCCATCATCGGCGTCCGGGCCAAGGCGATGGATGTCGATGGACGTCCGACCGGCGGGGAGCTCACCTATCACGCCCCGCTCGTGGTCGCCGCTGACGGCAACTCGAGCCGCCTGAGTATGGCGATGAACCGGCCCCGTCGCGACGACCGCCCCCTGGGTGTCGCCGTCCGTACCTACTACACGAGCCCGCGTCACGACGACGACTACCTGGAGTCCTGGCTCGAGCTGTGGTCAAAGGGAGACGACGGCCAGAAGAAGCTGCTGCCCGGCTACGGCTGGATCTTCGGCGTGGGCGACGGCACCTCCAACGTGGGCCTGGGCATCCTCAACACCTCGGCTGCCTTCGGCAACGTGGACTACAAGGAGATCCTCAAGCGCTGGGTCGACACGTTGCCCGCCGACTGGACCTTCAACGACGAGACGATGACCGGCCCGGTTCGCGGCGCCGTGCTTCCGATGGGGTTCAACCGGCAGCCGCACTACGACAAGGGTCTGCTCCTGGTCGGCGACGCCGGTGGCATGGTCAACCCGTTCAACGGAGAGGGCATCGCCTACGCGATGGAGTCCGGGCGCCTGGCTTCCGAGGTCATCGCCCAGGCCTTCGCCCGGCAGACCGACGCCGGCCGCGAGAAGGTCCTGCAGTCCTACCCCACGGTGATGAAGGACGCGCTCGGGGGCTACTACACGCTGGGCCGCGGCTTCGCCAAGATGATCGGGAACCCCGAGATCATGCGCCTGGCAGTGAAGTACGGACTGCCACGAACCACGATGATGAAGTTTCTGCTCAAGATCATGGCCAACCTGGCCGAGCCGCACGGAGGCGACGCCAGCGACCGGCTGATCAACGCTCTGTCGAAGATGGCCCCCTCAGCATGAGTTTGAGCACCGCATCTAGGCTGGTGCCGCAAGCCAGGCAGTCCAGCAACCGGAAGGGGAGCGCGCCCCGATGACGAACCAGTACGTTCCACTGTTGTTCCTGGGGGGGATCGGCGCGGCCTTTGCCGTCTTCTCCGTCTTGGTCAGTCCGTTCGCCGGGCCCAAGCGCTACAACCGCGCCAAGCTTGACGCCTACGAGTGCGGCATCGAGCCGACGCCACAGGCGCTCGGTGGCGGCAAGGTGCCGATCAAGTACTACCTGACCGCGATGCTCTTCATCATCTTCGACATCGAGAGCGTCTTCCTCTACCCGTTCGCGGTGGCCTTCAGCAAGCTGGGCCTGTTCGCACTGGTCGAGATGGTGCTGTTCATCATCACGGTGTTCGTCGCGTACGCCTATGTATGGCGTCGTGGCGGGCTCGAGTGGGACTGAGTAGGGACTGAGCAATGGGTATCGAAGAGAAGCTTCCCGC
>JBDTMW010000176.1:0-5351 GCA_039934065.1 Actinomycetota bacterium
TCAACTCGCTGCGGTCGGTCGAGCGGGCAGTGCGCTACGAGATGACCCGTCACGCCGCGGTGCTGAACAGCGGCGCGTCGATCCTTCAGGAGACCAGGCACTGGCACGAGGACACAGGAGTGACGACATCCGGGCGGGTGAAGTCCGACGCCGACGACTACCGCTACTTCCCCGAGCCTGACCTGGTGCCTGTCGCTCCAACTCGTGAGCGCGTCGAAGAGCTTCGCGCCACGATGCCCGAGCCCCCGGACGAACGTCGTCGCAGGCTCCAGAATGACTGGGGCTACAGCGACATGGAGATGCGCGACGTGATGAACGCCGGGGCGGTCCTGCTGATCGAGGAGTCCGTCGCTGCCGGTGCCACGCCTGCGGGTGCGCGCAAGTGGTGGATGGGCGAGCTGGCCCGTCGAGCCAGTGCCGAAGGCCGTGACCTGGCGGACTTTGGAGTCACGCCGGTCGACGTCGCCGAGCTGGACACGATGGTGCGGTCCGGCCGGCTCAACGACTCGATGGCCCGGCAGGTGCTTGACGCCGTCCTCGCCGGTGAGGGCTCACCCCTGGCGGTTGCCGACGCGCGCGGGCTGTTGTTGGTCAGTGACGACGGGGCGCTGTCGGTCGTGGTCGACGCGGTCATCGCGGCCAACCCTGATGTCGCTGACAAAGTGCGCGACGGAAAGGTGCAGGCCGCGGGCGCATTGATCGGACAGGTCATGAAAGAGATGAAGGGTCAGGCCGACGCGGCCAAGGTCCGCGAGCTGATCCTCACCAAGCTCACGGCGTCCTAGTCCGTATTCCGCGTCCTAGTCCGTATCCGTCGGGTTGTGAGGTGGCTCTCGTCCCTGCTCGCAGTCCGGATCCGTCGGGTTGGGGGGTGGCTCTCGCCCCTGCTCGCAGGCTCCCTTGATGGGGCTACGAGCCACCCCCCAACCCTCCTTTGACGTGCCGGAAGGGCTCGCCTACTGCTGGACGGGTAGCCAGAGGGCCAGTATCCGGTCGTCGCCCGGACGTACAGTGCCGCGGAAGGTGTTGCTGGTGAACAGCCAGAGCCGTCCATCCGGCGCGGTAGCGACGGTGCGCAGCCGCCCGTACTTCTCTTGAAGAAGGCGCTGCGGCGTTCCCGCGTTTCCATTGCTGTCTAACGGGATTCGCCACAGAGACTGACCACGCAGGGCTGCCATGTAGATGGCGCCGTCGGCACCCACGGCGATCCCGCTGGGTGACGCGTCGACGGTCGGCCACTGGCGGATCGGGTCGACAAAACCGGATCGATGAGCGACCCCCTCGATGACCGGCCAGCCATAGTTGCGCCCCGGCTCAATGCGGTTCAGCTCGTCCCACGTGTTCTGCCCGAACTCGCTGGCGTACATCCTGCCGGCCTTGTCCCAGGCCATGCCCTGGACGTTGCGATGGCCCATGCTCCAGATCGGCGACCCCGTGAACGGGTTGCCGGGCGGTGGGGCACCGTCGATGGTCACCCGCAGGATCTTGCCGCTCAGTGACCCCTTGTCCTGAGCCGGATCACGCTTCCCGGCATCACCGGTGCTGATGTAGAGATAGCCGTCGGGACCGAAGGCGAGCCGGCCACCATCGTGGTTGGCGGCCTTGGCGATGCCTTCGACGATGACCTTGTCCGCCTTCAGCGCGGTGCCGTCGAACGTCATCCGCATGACGCGGTTGTCGTCGCGCGAGGTGAGATAGACGAACACGGTCCGGTCCGAGGCGAAGGCGGGGGACACCGCGATACCGAGCAGTCCTCCCTCGCCGTCGGGGACGACCCCGGGCACTTGTCCCACCGAGACCGGCTTGGCGCCTGGCACCACGTGCAGCACCTCGCCCTGGTCCCGCAAGGTCACGAGGGCCGAGCCGTCGGGCAGGAATGCCAGACCCCAGGGCAGGGGTAGCCCGGTCGCGATGGTCTCCGTTGCGGGTGCGTTGGTTGCCGGTGCAGTGGCTGCAGGCGAGGAGCTGGCGGTGGCCGTTGCACCCGGAGTCGCGGTGCTGCTCCGGGACGCTGAAGCGGTCGGGAAACTGACCCGGTCTCCGCCGCTGGTGCAGCCGGCAAGGGCGACAGCGACCAACAACACCGACGAGCCCCGTTTCCTCATCCAACATTCTGACCCGTTACGGTCCATTCATGCCGGTGATCTCATTGCCAGACCAAAATTGGATCGATCTCGTCGGGCCGGTGGAGGGTGTCGAGATGCTCTCCTGGGACCTGGCGGAGGAGCCGTTGCGCCGCGACGAGATCTCCTTCGTGGTGCCGCCCTACATGACGTCCTGCGCGTGGGAGCGGCTTGGTGTGTTGCCCCGTCTTCGCGTGGTTCAGCTGTTGAGCGCTGGATACGACAACGTCGTCTCAGCGATACCGCCAGGGGTGCAGCTGGCAAACGCCTCCGGTGTCCACGACGCCTCGACCGCGGAACTTGCCGTCGCGCTCGCGCTGAGCGCGCTACGCGGCATACCCGACTTCGTTGCTGCACAAGGGCGCTCACAATGGTTGCCGGCCAAGTCCAGGCTCTCCATGGCGGACAGGAGGGTGCTCATCCTGGGCTATGGCGGTATCGGGACTGCGATCGCACGCAGGCTCGGCGGGTTCGAGGCGTCCCTCACCGCGGTCGCCTCTCGCGCGCGGGCCGGTGACGGGCTCGTGGACTGCGTGCACGGGGTGGATGAGCTCCCCTCACTGCTGCCGCAGCACGACGTGGTCATCGTGATCGTGCCGCTCTCGGAGGCGACAACAGGGCTGGTCGACCGGGACTTCCTGGCCTCGATGCCCGACGGCGCGCTGTTGGTCAACGTCTCCAGGGGCAAGGTCGTGGACACCCAGGCACTGCTCGAGGCGACGTCGTCCGGTCGGATCCTGGCGGCTCTGGACGTCACCGACCCTGAGCCACTTCCGGCTGATCACCCGCTGTGGCAGGTGCCCGGGGTTCTCATCAGCCCGCACGTGGGTGGGGTCACCAGCGCGTTTGTGCCCCGGGCTGTGGCGCTGCTGAGGGAGCAGTTCGCGGCGTTCGCGCAGGAGCGTCCGGTGCGAAACGTGGTGCACGTCGGATAGAGGCGTGGTCTAGGTCGGATAGCCGTTGCCTCTGTCGGAGGTCGGCGACAGAATCTGACTCATGACTCAGACACTGGTGGCCATCGGCACCCGCAAGGGACTCTGGCTGGCCCGCAGCAACGATCGGCGCACCTGGTCGCTGGACGGCCCGCACTTCCTGATGCGGGAGGTCCCCAGCATCGGCATCGACGTGCGTGGCCCGCAACCACGACTGCTCGTCGGTTTCAGGTCAGAGCACTGGGGCCCGGCGATCCAGCACAGCGACGACCTCGGCAAGACCTGGCATGAGGCCCCTGAGGGCGCGGTCATCTTTCCTGAGGACACAGGTGCAGCGGTGGAGCGGGTATGGCAGATCACGCCGGACGTTCACGACCCCGGCGTTGTCTGGGCCAGCACCGAGCCGCAGGCGCTGTGGCGCAGCGGCGACCGAGGTGAGACGTTCTCGCTGGTCCGCGGCCTGTGGGACCACCCTCACCGACCGGAATGGGGCGCAGGGTTCGGCGGGGCGGCAATCCACACGATCTTGCCCGACCCCGCAGACGCGGCATCCATGCTCGTGGCGATGAGCACTGGTGGCGTCTACCGGACTGTGGACGGCGGCACGTCGTGGACGGCCAACAACAGCGGCATCAAGGCGCCCTACCAGCCCGACCCCTGGCCGGAGTTCGGCCAGTGCGTGCACAAGGTCGCCCGTGACAGCGGCAACCCTGCTCGCCTCTATGCGCAGAACCACCACGGGGTCTACCGCTCCGATGACAACGGGGGTTCATGGTCCTCGATCGAGGACGGGCTGCCCACCGACTTCGGCTTCACGGTCCTGACCCACCCAACCAAGGCCGACACGTTGTGGCTGATTCCGGTCGCCTCGGACGACGAAAGGATCCCGCCCGGGGGCCAGCTCCAGGTTCTGCGTTCGAGGGACGCCGGCGCGTCCTGGGTGACCTACTCCGAGGGGCTCCCCGCTCCGTCATACACCTGCGTGCTTCGGGACGCAGCCGCCGCGGACACGCATGAGCAGGCGGGGATCTACTTCGGGACCCGCAACGGTGAGGTGTACGCATCGGCCGACGAGGGCGAGAGCTTCGCTCGTATCGCCGAGCAGCTGCCGGACATCCTGTGTGTGCGGGCGGCCGTGCTTACGTGAGCGAGGGCCTGCCGGCACAGGGGACAACTGGCGTGCGGATCATCCTGCCAGGGGTGCTGCGTGAGCTGGCCGACGGTCTGGGCGAGCTCATCGTGCCGGTTGGCGGCGAGGCGGCGGCGTTGCGGTTGGTTCTCGATGCCGCCGTTGTCACGCGCCCGCAGCTCGGCGCCCGGATCAGGGATGAGACCGGCGCGTTGCGTCGGCACGTCAACGTGTTCGTCGACGGCCAGGACGTACGCCGGCTCGGCGGCCTCGAGTTCCTGGTCGGGCCCCACGCAGTGGTGCACATCCTCCCGTCCGTCGCCGGCGGCTGACTCGCCCGATCCGGGGATCTGGAGGATGCTCGAGCCATGACGATGCCTATGAGCGGCCGAACGCTGATCCTGGTCCGGCACGCCAAGGCGGAGAAGGGAATGAGCAAGCCCGACCATGCTCGCGAGCTTGCTCCGCGTGGCCGAAAAGACGCCTATGCCGTCGGTGAGTGGCTCAGCAGTGATCTGCAGCCAGGCGTCCTCCTCGACATGGTCCTGTGCTCGACCTCCGCGCGCACCCGCCAGACCCTCGACGAGGTTTGCGCCGGGGGAGCGACCTTCAGGGAGACCCGGTTCGACGACCGCATCTACGACGGGAGCGCGGTCGGGATCATCGAGCTGCTTCACGAGGTCCCGGACACGGTTCACACCGTTCTGGTGATCGGGCATGCCCCCGGGATCCCAGTTCTGGCAACGGTTCTCGCGCAGGACGGTGCGGGATCGACGGACGCCGCCGAACATCTGAACCAGGGTTTTCCCACCTCCGGCCTCGCGGTTCTGGGTTTCGACGGCAGCTGGGCGGCTCTGGCACCCGACACGGCGTACCTGCAGGAGTTCGTCGTTCCGCGAGGTTGAACCGGCTCCGCCCGCCTGATCCGGTTCCGTGATCCCGCTTGGCGAGACTGCGGTTCCAGCCGATGGACGGGGTCATAGAATCCCGCCATGACCGAACGCCCGACACCGTCGTCCAACCAGCCCGACATCAAGCCGCGCAGCCGCGACGTCACCGACGGCCTCGAGAAGGCGGCCGCGCGGGGCATGCTCCGGGCCGTGGGGATGGGTGATGACGACTGGGTCAAGCCGCAGATCGGCGTCGCCAGCTCCTGGAACGAGATCA
>JBDTMW010000177.1:0-5345 GCA_039934065.1 Actinomycetota bacterium
CCGTCGATGGCCTGCTTGTCATAGGCACGCGCCGCCATCAGGATCGCCATCAGGATGTAGTGGTAGGCATCGCCCACGTCATAGCCCTGCGGCTGCTCGCCGACCACGAGGCTCTTCATGTTGATGGAGGCCATGAAGTCGGCCGGCCCGAAGATGATCGTCTCGACGCGCTGGCTTGCCGCGGCGATCGCGTTGACGTTCGTGAGGCCGAGCGCGTTCTCAATCTGGGCCTCGATGCCGATCTTGCCGACGTCCAGGCCGGTTGCCTTCTCGATCTGGGTCAGCAGCAGGTCGAGCGCCACGACCTGTTCCGGTGTCTGGACCTTGGGCAGCATGATGGCGTCGAGGTTGGCGCCAGCGCCCTCAACGACCTCGACAACATCGGCGTATGTCCATTGCGTCGTCCAGTCGTTGACCCGGACGGATCGGATGGTGTCGCCCCAGCCACCCTCGTTGAGGGCCGCAACGATGTTTTTTCGCGCCTCCGGCTTGGCCAGCGGTGCCACGGCGTCCTCGATGTCGAGGAACACCTGGTCGGCGCCAAGACCCCTGGCCTTGTCGATCATCTTGATGCTGGAACCGGGCACTGCGAGGTTCGAGCGGCGGGAGCGTAGCGGGCGCTGGGGCGTCGGAGGCAGGAAGGTCATGCTGGGGAGGCTACCCAGCGGCACGGCGACGTGCCACCGCCGCAGGTGGGTGACGTTCCCCACCCACGGGACGGCCACTAGGCTCGACGGCATGACCGACCTGAGTGCACTCCTCTCCGAGGCGGCCAAGAAATCCGGGCTGCTGTGGATCGACATCCCCGGTGACAGGTCCTGGCCCGCGTGGCACGTGTGGCTCGAGGGCTCGGCATACGTCGTCACCGGCCCCGGCGAGCAGACACTGCCAGCCCTTCCCGCGGATGTCACGGTGACGTTCCGCAGCAAGGACACCGGCGGGCGGCTGGTGACGGTTCCCGCCCACGCCAGTGTCGTCAGGCCCGACGACCTGCGCTGGGATGACGCCACCACCGCGCTCAAGGCGTCCCGTCTCAACGCCCCCGGGGGTGACACCGTCGCACGGTGGGCCACCGAGGCCACCGTCTACGCACTGACTCCCCACGGCGACGCCCTTGAGGCTCCAGGAAGCTACTCACAGGATCCGGGCCTGGCACAGCCAGCCGCGACAGCGGCCACCACGCTCACCTGGCGCCCGTGGCATCTCAACGGTCGACCGAAGTGGCGCCGCGGCACCCGACGCTAATCCCGCTAACCTTGCGGCGTGAGCCCCATGACGCGCGTCTTTGTCGCACGCCTTGCCGAACTGAGCGTTTTCGACCCGCTCGGTGACCCGGTGGGCCGCGTCCGCGACGTGGTCGTCCATTTCAGCGCCGGTCGCCCAGCCCCCCGCGTGATCGGCCTCGTGGTCGAGGTGCCCGGTCGACGCCGGGTCTTCGTCCCGATGACCCGGGTGACCAGCGTCGATGCCGGACAGGTCATCACCACCGGCCTGGTCAACATGCGCCGGTTCGAGCAGCGGACAAGCGAGACGCTGGTGCTCACCGAGCTCTTCGAGCGCACCATCCGGGTCACCACTCCTGACGAGACGTTCGAGGCGACGGTCGAGGACGTCGCCATCGAGCAGGAGTCCAACCGCGACTGGTTCATCGTCAAGGTGTTCGCCCGCAAGGGATCCGGTGGCACGCGCAGCCTCTCGCGGCTCGGTCGGCGCCGCGGTGAGACGGTCCTCGTCGACATCGACCAGGTGGCCGGGCTCCAGTCCGAGGCCGAGGCCCAGAGCGCTGCCAAGCTGCTCGAGAGCTATGAGGATCTCAAGCCCGCCGACCTCGCCGAGGTCATTCACGACCTCAACCCCAAACGTCGGGCTGAGGTTGCCGCCGCGCTTGACGACGAGAAGCTGGCCGACGTCCTCGAGGAGCTGCCCGAGGACGACCAGGTCGAGATCCTGCGGAGCCTTGGGAGAGAGCGCGCCGCCGACATCCTGGAGACCATGCAGCCTGACGACGCGGCTGACCTGCTCTCAGAGCTGTCACCGGAGAACGCCGAGGAGCTGCTGCGGCTGATGGAGCCCGATGAGGCCGCAGACCTGCGGCGGCTGCTCACCTACGACGAGGACACGGCCGGCGGACTGATGACGACCGAGCCGGTCATCCTCGGACCGGAGGCGACGATCGCCGAGGCGCTCGCCGTGGTTCGCAGGGTCGAGCTCTCACCCGCTCTGGCCGCCACTGTCTTCGTATGCCGCCCGCCCCTGGAGACGCCGACGGGCAAGTTCCTCGGGGTGGTCCACATCCAGCGCCTCCTGCGCGAACCGCCCCATGCGCACATCGGCAGCATCCTCGACCAGGACCCTGAGCCGCTGACTCCTGATGCGTCAATCGGCCGGGTCACGCGGATGCTTGCGACCTACAACCTGGTCGGCGTCCCGGTTGTCGACGAGGATGGCCGGCTGCTCGGCGCCGTGACCGTCGACGATGTCCTGGACCACATCCTTCCCGAGGACTGGCGCGAGGAGCGGCACGAGGTGACCCATGGCCCGTGAGCACCCCGACCGGGCCCCGCGGCTGGACCAGCCACGCGAGGCACGACGCTCCCTGTTCAGCAGGCCGGAGATAGACCCCGACACCTTCGGACGTTTTGCCGAGAAGTTCGCGCGTTACATGGGGACGGCGAAGTTCCTCGTCTACATGACGGTCTTCGTTCTGGTCTGGATCACGTTCAACGTCGTTGGGATCATGAACTACAAGTGGGACATCTACCCGTTCATCTTCCTCACGCTCATTCTCAGCCTGCAGGCGTCCTATGCTGCCCCGCTGATCCTGCTGGCCCAGAACCGTCAAACTGACCGTGACCGAGTCGCTCTCGAGCAGGATCGGGCCAGCTACGAGCGCAATCTTGCCGACACAGAGTTCCTCACGCGAGAGGTGGCCTCACTACGAATTGCCTTGCGAGACATGGTTACCCGCGACTACCTGCGCTCGGAGCTGCGATCGGTGCTGGACGAGATGGAGCTTCGCGGAATACAGCTCTCGGCAGACGGTTCGAGGCTCCAGCCGGGTGAGGCACCTCCCACGGCGTTCGAGGGTCCGAAACCGAACTAAGATTGAACCCATGTCCGCCCCATCGCAAGACGCCCTGATCGCTGCCCTGTCCAAGGTCAATGACCCCGAGATCCGCAAGCCGATCACCGAGCTCGGCATGGTCGAGTCGGTCGCTGTCGACGAGTCGGGGCGCGCCGCGGTCACCATACTGCTGACGATCTCCGGCTGCCCGCTCAAGGACACCCTGACGCGTGACGCCACGGCCGCACTACTGACCGTCGAAGGCGTCACCAGTGTGGACGTGACGCTCGGGGTGATGAGCGACGAGCAGCGCACCGAGCTGAAGACCTCCCTGCGCGGCGGCAACGCCGAGCGCGACATCCCGTTCGCCCAGCCGGGCAGCCTGACCCGGGTCTACTGCGTGGCCTCGGGCAAAGGTGGCGTGGGCAAGTCGTCGGTCACCGTCAACCTCGCTGCGGCCATGGCTGCCGACGGCCTGCGGGTCGGTCTCGTCGACGCCGACGTCTACGGCTTCTCGGTCCCCCGCATGCTCGGCGTCGAACACAGCCCGACCCAGGTCGACGACATGATCCTGCCGCCGCTGGCACACGACGTGAAGGTCATCTCGATCGGGATGTTCGTCCCCGGCAACCAGCCCGTCGTCTGGCGTGGTCCGATGCTCCACCGCGCACTGCAGCAGTTCCTGGGTGACGTGTTCTGGGGCGACCTGGACGTGTTGCTGCTCGACCTTCCGCCAGGCACCGGTGATATCGCGATCTCGGTCGCACAGCTCGTCCCGAACGCCGAGATCCTCGTCGTCACCACCCCTCAGAAGGCTGCCTCCGAGGTGGCCGAACGTGCCGGTTCCATTGCGCTGCAGACACATCAGCGGATCGCCGGAGTCATCGAGAACATGTCGTGGATGGAGCTGCCAGACGGCACCCGCCACGAGATCTTCGGAGCCGGAGGCGGCCAGGCCGTCGCGGAGTCGTTGACCCGCGCCGTAGGGGCACCGGTCCCGCTCCTGGGCCAGATCCCGCTGGATACCCGCCTGCGTGAAGGCGCGGACAACGGTATGCCGGTCGTGCTGGGTGAGCCCGACAGCCCCTCGGCCGTCGTCCTGCGCGCGATAGCCCGCGGCCTGTCGACGCGCGCGCGCGGCCTGGCCGGACGCTCACTGGGCCTGACCCCCGCCGGCCGCTAGCACAGCGAGGGCAGCACCACCCTTCTACCCGACCTAGCGACACCCCTCAACCAGCCTGCCAAGACTGCTCAGGTGGAGTCCTCGTCAAACGGTGTCGCCCTGTTCGGTTCGCGCTGCGTGGCTGCTGACTGTCCCTTGACCTCACCGGGCTGACCATCGTCATCGGACTCCTCGCCCAGCAGAGCCTCGCGAACGATCCGTCGAGGGTCGTACTGACGAGGGTCGTACTGTTTCCAGTCCACGTCATCGAACTCAGACCCCATCTGCTCGCGCAGCTGCACCTTGGCGGCGTCCGCCAGACTCCTCACCTGCCTGACCATTTTGGTGAGCTTGGCCGAGTACTCCGGTAACCGCTCAGGACCGATCACCAGGAGTGCTACGACCAGGATGATGATGAACTCCCAGCCATTGATGTCGAACAGGTTCACCTTGACACCTCACGATGGTGAAGGGGCGGTCAGCTGGCCGCCTGCAGAGTCATCTTGGCAGTTCGCTCGCTGTTACCGCGCCTCACGGTCAGCTCGACCTGGTCGCCGACCGACTTGGCCCGGATCGCGACCACGAACTCGTCCGGGCCAACGACCGGCCGCCCGTCGAACTTGATGATCACATCGCCGGGCTGCAGCCCTGCTTTGTCGGCCGGGCCGCCTTTGGTGATCGGCGGACTTCCGTTCCTGTTGCCCGTGGCGATCTTGACGCCCTCACCTTGGTAGGTGGTGTCAAGCATGACGCCGATGATCGGATGCGTGGCCTTGCCTGTGGCGATCAGCTGCTCGGCAGTTTTTCGTGCCTGGTCACTCGGGATCGCGAACCCGACGCCGATGCTGCCGGACTGTCCGCCGACCGGATCCGCCGAGCCAGCGACGCGGGCGATCGCCGAGTTCACGCCGATGACGAGACCGGCCATGTCGAGCAACGGCCCACCGGAGTTGCCTGGGTTGATGGCCGCGTCGGTCTGGATGGCGTTGATGAAGGACGCGGTGGAGTCGCCTCCGCCGGGTGACACCGGGCGGTTCAATGCGCTGATAATGCCGCTGGTGACAGTGCTGTCCAGCCCCAGCGGGGCGCCCACGGCGATGACCGGGTCGCCCACGACCA
>JBDTMW010000178.1:0-5168 GCA_039934065.1 Actinomycetota bacterium
CCGCCGGGACTTGCCCGCCTCAGCGCGCACAAGCGCCTCCTGCTCGGGATGCTCGGCCAGGACCTCGCGCAGCCGACGCCCGACAGCGGCCCGAACCCGGTCAACGGTTCCGGCCAGATGCGCGTGGTCGGCCTCGATGTACTCGGTCCCGATCTGACGCAGGAAATCGCCGTCGTGGGCCCCGTAGGCAAAGTCGCGCACGCTGATGTCGTCGAGCATCGAGGTCCACCACACGAAGTCCATCTCGGCAGCCACGTCACCGGGGGCCACACCTCGCCCCGCCAGCTCGTCGACCACCGGCCCGAGCCCGGACTCACGCAGATCATCGATCACCGAGACAACGCGCGGCAGCACGGCAAGTCGATCGCGTCGTCGGGCCAGTTCGACCAGACGCACCTTCAGGTCAGCCATGGCCGTGCCTAGCAGATCACCGCCGGTCGCTGTCGTGGCAAGTCGGTCGCCCAGCCAGGTCAGGTCACCGGCGAGGGCCTCATATGAGTTCTCGGCCTCGTCGATCCCTGCGGGCACCTCCGGACGCCCCCCGGCACCGGCCAGCTGCCCCCAGGCGACCCGCTGCTCCTGGGCGACCTTGAGCGCGGAGTGCAGATCGGCCGGCGGTGTGCCAGGGCGAAGCAGTCGGCGCGCCTGGCGCCCCAACCGGATCCGCGCCCACATCCCGAACCGGAGCCCATGCTCCCGGCGATAGGCCTTGCCTGCCGTAGCGCCGACCATGTCGGTCAGCGGCAGGTCGAACACCTCGGGCCGGAAGATCTCCAGAGTCTGTCGAACCTGCTGCACGATGCCGAGCGCTCGGCCCCATTCGGCCGGTCTCGTTGCTTCGGGCAGACCGGCCGCGTCCATCACCTCAGCGAGTCGCTGCTGCGCTGCGTCCAGGCCTCCGCCGCCGAGCGTGCTGACGATCTCGAGCGCCCGCGCTGCGTCGTCGGGCGAGGTGACGCGGGCGGCGTACCAGGGGTCCTCGTCCCGCCCTGTCGTCCACGCTCCCAGCGAGGCGGCCTCGGTCAGTGACCGGCCAAGCTCGGCCACCCGATCGCGGCTGATACCCGACAACGCCTCGCCGTGAAGCCGGACCCGCGAGACCGGCGGCTGCGGACGGGCCGACAGCTGCGCGAGAGCGATCTGTGCGTCGAAGGCGCTGACACCCCAAGGCTCACGCTTGGCATGCAGGGCCGAAAGGTGCTCAACCAGACGGGTACGACGGTCACTCAGGGTGCGTTCGATGGCTCCTGTGTCCGCGTCCTCGGCGTCACCTGCGCGATCCAGTGCGGCGCCGAACTCCTGCGCCAGCCGTCGTTTGTTGGAGGCACCGTCGTAGACGTCCAGAACCAGGTCACCCAGGCCGAGACGCTTCAGTCGCCCGACCACTGCGTCGATGGCGGCACGCTTCTCTGCCACGAACAAGGTCCGCTTACCTTCGCTGGCAAGCGACGCGATCAGGTTGGCGATCGTCTGGCTCTTGCCGGTGCCCGGAGGACCCTTGATGACGAGGTTGGCACCGCTTCGCACGGCGTCGATGACGGCCTGCTGGGACGAGTCGGCGTCCAGGACGAGGTGCTCACGGGCCGGGTCGGTGTCGGCAGGTGAGTCCGGGGCCGTGGTGCGGACAGCCTTGAGCGCGGTGGGGTCACCGGCCAAGGCCGCGACGACGTCATGGTTGGCCAGGGTCTCGAACTGGGCCGTGAGGTCGGCGACCATCGGCAGCTTGGCGTAAGAGAACGTGCCCAGCACCAGCCGTGGCGCGATCTGGAACCCGGGGATTCGTTCGCACGCCCGCCCGAGGGCGGCGTACACCGGATGGGCGTCGAACCAGTTGGTGACCGTGGCCATCTCCTCGAGCGCTTCGGTGTCTATCTCGATCCCCCGTTCGGAGCGCAGATAGTGCTCGAGAACCGGGTTGAACTCGATGTCCTCGCCGAGGTCGACGTCAAAGTCCTGATGGGCGGCACCGATTGGCTTGAGCACGCATGAACGCAGCAGTACCGGCGCACACGGCGGGCGAGACGCGCCCGGGACCTCCCAGGTCGCCATACCGAAAGCCATGAACCCGGCTGCGACTCCTCGCTCTTCGTGCAGCTCGAGCGTCTTGGCGCGGATCGTTCGGGCCCGTCGTCGGGCGTCTTCCAGGGCAGCAGGCTCGCGGACAAGATCGGAGAGCCTGGTCGGACGTCCGGCCAGCAGGCTGGCCAGTCCACTCGGGTGGGTGGTGAGCTCAAGGGTTCCAGAGGGCAGGTCGCGGTACCACAACAGCGTGTTGCGGCCGCCGAGGTCCACCAGGTGCCGCTGCCAGGTGCGGACCGCCGCACCCACCCGGTCTGCACGCGGGTCGGTTCCGGCGTCGGGGGTTGCGGTCGGCGACGGCTGGCTGGGGTCCTGCGGGCTCTGACTCACTGTTGCAGGCTAACGAACCGGTATGCCGGCCATCGCGGGGCCAGAGCGGATCAGCCGAGCCGGACAGGGCGGAAGGCCAGGGCGCGCAGACCCAACGCCACCGACAACGCCGCTGCGATCAGACACAGTGTCGGGTACCCCCACCCACCGACCACCACGCCGGACAACCCACCACCGAGCCCCGCGCATAACCCCATGACGAGGTCTGAGGCCCCTTGCGCGCCGGGACGTTCGTGTTGGGGGACGGCTTCGGTGAGCAGGGTGGAACCAGCGACCAGCGTTGCGGACCAGCCGACTCCGAGCAGGAACAGGCCCAGCACCAGACCGTCGGACCAGCCCTCGGGTGCGCGTGACGAGATCAAGCTCGCGATCAGCAGAGTGGCTGCGCCTCCCACGACCACGAGGCGGCCACCGACCCGATCGACCAGCCACCCCATGACCGGCGCGAACGCGAACATGCCGAACACGTGGACGCTGAGGACCAGCCCGATCAGCCTCAGCTCGGCGCCCCCGTGGTCCATGTGCAGCGGGGTCATCACCATGACGCTCACCATCACCGTGTGGCCGAGGGCGATGGCGACCAGCCCCAGCATCGCCATCGGGTGCGCCCGGATCACCCGCAGCCCACGCCGCACCGAACCATGGGTCTGTTCGGTCTCACCGGCGTCCACGGCGACCTGACGCGCCATCACCAACGGGTCGGGGCGCATCCGGACGAACAACAAAACCGCGGCCAGCAGGAATCCGACCGCGCTGAACAGGAAGGCTCCAGACAGCGCTGGAAGGCCCATTGCGTCGGAGATCCGACCCGCCGGGGCCACGAGGTTGGGTCCAACGACCGCACCCAGGGTCGTCGCCCAGACCACGACCGAGAGAGCTCGACCCCGGTGGTCCGGCGCGGCAAGGTCCGTCGCGGCATACCGGGCCTGGTTGTTCGCCGTGGTGGATGCGCCGAACAGCGAGGTGGCGACGAGCAGCAGGGGGAAGCTCGAGCTGAAGGCGGCGGCGATCGCCAGGACGGCCCCGAGGATCCCGGTCAGGTATGCCGCGACAAGGCCAGCGCGACGACCGCGCGCCGCCATGAGTCGAGCCGCCGGGATCGACAACAGGGCCGCCCCCAGGACCTGCGCGGTGTTGGCGAGGCCGGCCAGGTCCGGCGAGCCGAGTATCTGTTCGGCCAGCAGACTGCTCACCGCAATGCCGCTGGCAACCCCCAGGCCCCCGAGCATCTGGCTGCCGACGAGGGTGCGGACGGTGCGCCGCTGGACGGCCTCAACGGTGGAGACGCTCAGCGCGCAGGCGGTTGACACCACGCCAGTATGCAACGGCGTCGCTCGTCACTGCGGCGCGGAAGCCGCCAGCCAGGTTGCCTGCCGTCTTCCCACCGGGCAACCCCCTGCCCCACTCCTGCCCACTCCCTGCCAGAATGGGCAGCCGCGCCCGGTTGCACGTGGATCTGGACGCGCCCCGCCCTCGTAGCTCAGGGGATAGAGCGACCGCCTCCTAAGCGGTAGGCCGCAGGTTCGAATCCTGCCGGGGGCACCCACCGTCAACCCGTCAGCCGATCAAGGCCGCCGACACCGCATAGCCGAGAACCACCGCTGCCATGGCGACCGCAACACTCACCACGACGTTGGCCACTGCCGCGCCGTATTCCTCCTCCTCGATCAGCCGCCAGGTCTCGAAGCTGAAGGTGCTGTAGGTCGTCAGGGCACCGCAGAACCCTGTCCCGAGCAGCGCAAGTACCGCCGGCGACACCGTGGTTCCGGCCCCCACCAGCCCGCCCAGGATCAACGACCCGATCACGTTGACGCTCACGGTGCCCCATGGCATCAAGCTGTCGTGTCGGCTCTGCACCAGTCGGTCGGTGAGGTATCTCGCCGGCGCCCCGACGGCAGCGCCGAGGGCAACCATCAGCAGGGTCATCAAAGGCTCCCGGCGCCGGATCGTTGAAGGGGTCTGGCAATCCGACGAACGAGCAACACCCCGGCCACGACCGCCAGCACCGCGGCCAGCACCGTGCCGCCCAGGTAGGCCACGGCGACCAGCGGATGACCCAATGTGACCAGGTCATGGGACTGCACGGCATACGTGGAGAAGGTGGTGAACCCGCCGAGAACGCCGACTCCCAGGAACGGACGCAGCAGCCGATGTTGCGGGGGCACGTGGGCCAGGACCGCGATGAGGATGCCGATCAGCAGACTCCCGCTCACGTTGATCAGGAAGGTGCCCCACGGGAAAGTACCTGGCGCGCTCGGCCAGGCATCTCCGACGAGCTGGCGGGCCGTCGCACCGACCGCCCCCCCGGCGGCGATCGTGGCCAGGAACGACAGACGGTGGCGCACGAGCTCGCTGCGGACCATGGGGATGTGCAGGTCGACGTCCGGGTCCACAGGGTCCAAGGAGTGCACGCTGCACGGTATCGCCCGCCGGTCAGGAACCCGGCCACCACCCATCACGGCACTGTCCCCCGTCGACCGGGGAACGAGACTGGCCCTTCACCGCCGAAGCGGTAAAGGGCCAGCGGCTGCACGGCTGTTACGCCACACGGTTTGAACGTGGGTGGGTCTAGCGGACCCGTCCGTAGGTCGCAGTGGCGTACACGGCGCGAAGGCTGATGGCCGAACCCGTCTGCGGCGAGTCCCACATCATGCCGTTTCCGGCGTAGATGCCCATGTGGTGGGCTGGCACACCGAAGAACACGAGGTCGCCCGGCTGCGGGTTGGACACGGGGGTGGCGAACTGGCGTTGCTGCTCGG
>JBDTMW010000179.1:0-5166 GCA_039934065.1 Actinomycetota bacterium
CCGGATCCAGCTCAGGGTCAGCCCGGAGTCGACGATGTCCTCGACGATCAGCACGTCCCGACCGGTGATGTCGGTGTCGAGGTCCTTCAGGATGCGGACCACGCCGGAGCTCTTGGTGCCCGAGCCATAGGACGAGATGGCCATCCAGTCCATCGGGGCGGTGCCCGGCAGGGCCCGCATGAAGTCGGACATCACCATCACCGCACCCTTGAGGACGCCCACCAGCAACAGGTCCTTGCCTTCGTAGTCATGCCAGACCTTGACTGCGAGCTCACCGAGCCTGACCCGGATCTGCTCCTCGGTGACCAGCACACGTTCGAGGTCGGTTCCCATATCGGCTGCGTCCACAGCATCTCCTTGACTATCGCTTCGGGTGGTCGGACTGTTCGGATGGTCAGCGTGCGTGGGGTGGCGGGCGGGTCGGCGCCTGTTCGGGTCCTGCCTCGTCAACGTCGCTTCAACCGGAGCCTATTCAACCGGACGGGTGGCAGCCACCAACACGCGACCGCCGCTGCGGCTGCCTTGGACGTGACCCGGCAGGTCGACCGGACCTTGACCCCGCCAGCCGGTCACCAGCGAGTCGAGGGCATCGACATGCGTGGCGATCAGCGCGCCCGGCGGACACCCAGCCTCGATCGCGAGCAGGCGCAGGACGCGTGTGCGGATGGCCCGCGGCAGCGCCAGGAGCACGGCCGCCTCAGCCGGTCCCTGGCCGATCTCGTCACGTGCCTGGGCTGCGAGGTCGTCAAGGGCATCGGCGTCCTCGCGCAGCAGATCAGCCGAACGCGCAAGCGCAGCAACAGTTCCCGGCCCGAGCTCGGTCTCCAACAGGGGCAGCAGGGCGCGAGCCCGAACCCTCCCGTACGCCGGATCGCTGTTGTGCGGGTCCACCCACGCCTTGAGGCCAGCCGCCTCACAGGCGGCCGTGGTGATGACCCTGGCCACACCGAGAAGTGGACGGACGTACTGCCCGCGGCGTGCCGGCATACCGGAGAGGGATCGCGCCCCAGAGCCGCGGGCAAGGCCGAGCAGGACCTGCTCGGCCTGGTCGTCGCGAGTGTGACCGAGCATGACTACCGCCGCGCCAAGCCGCTCGGCGACTTCTTCAAAGGCCTCGTATCGCGCATCCCTCGCCTGTCCCTCGGGGCCGCCGCCATCGGACGCGACCTGGACCGTCACGACCTCGACGGGATCCAGGCCAAGACGCCGGCACTGCTCCGCACCTTGGTCGGCAACCGCCGGCGAGCCTCCTTGCAGGCCATGGTCGACGATGACGGCGCCAGCGGTCAGGCCGGCTCGCGGCGCCTCGAAGGCGACGGCTGCAGCGAGCGCAAGGGAGTCCGCGCCCCCGCTGCAGGCGACGAGCACCAGTCCACCTGGCTTGACCCGCGCGAGCTCTCGGCGCACGGCAACCCGCGTGGCAGCGACGGCGGGATGCGGTCCGGTCACCTGTGGTCGCCGATCATCCGTGGACGCGCTGGACCCAGGCCGCCGGGCTCGCGATCTCTTCGGGCAGCGGCAGGGTCTCGGGCGAGGTCCACACCGCGTTGAAACCGTCGGTGCCCACCGTGTCGGTGACGGCACGGACGAACACTGCGCCGTCGCGATACTGGCGCATCTTGGCCTCGAGCCCGAGCAGCCGGCGCAGGATCTTGTCGACACCGCCGACGCCCTCGCGTCGTTGCTGGAACCTGCCCCGGATGTGCTCGACGCTGGGCACGATGGCGGGGCCGACGTCATCCATCACGACATCGGCGTGTCCCTCGAGCAGCGACATGATCGCGGTGACCTTGGCAATCTCAGCTCGTTGCGCAGGAGTGGTGAAGATGTCGGTCAGGCCGTTGCCGCCGCTCCTGAGGGCGTCGGGCAGGTTCTGGGCGATCTGCAGGATCTTCTCGCCGAACTGCTCGGGGTCGGGGGTGAGGTCCAGCGAGAGCTGGCGGGCCGAGTCGATCACGTGTTGGCGCAACCACGGCACGGCGGTGAACTGAACGCGGTGGGTCTCCTCGTGCAGACAGACCCAGAGTCGGAAGTCCGCGGGGTCGACGCCGATGTCCGACTCGGTCTGCAGCACGTTCGGTGCCACGAGCATCAGCCGGGGCGTGCCGTCGGGGGCGAGGTCGTACTGACCCAGGACCTTGCTCGCGAGGAAGGACATGAGTGCGCCCGCCTCGGCACCGGTGACCTTGCCTCCGACCTCCTGGGCCAGGTTGGAACCGGGCTGCGTCATGGGCTTGCGCTTGGCCAGCATCGCGGCGACGACCGGCTCGAGCATGGACTGCAGCGAGTCGATGTTGGCGTCGATCCAGCCCGGACGATCCACGATCAGGACCGGGCCGCTGCCCTCAGGCGAGTGCATCTGTGCCGTCTCGGCGACCGGGCCGCGAGAACGCTCGGCGGCCGAACGCAGGTCGCTGACGACCCTGTCAGCCTGAGCTGGCGTGACCTTCGGGCCGGCCGCGACCATGCGTCGGCCGCTGGCCTTGGCGAAGCCCCAGTCGACATACCCGCTGGTGTGGGTCGCTCTGGGTGGCTGCGAAGCCGTCGAAAATGACGTCACGATGCCTATGTCCTCTCTCAGCCGCACCCGCACGATGCGAGCGTCGCCACGAACCGGTCCAACGCCGCCCGCGCGGTCAACGTTCCGACACCGGGCGGGATCCTGTCGGCCAGGATCGCAAAGACCAGCAACCTGCCGTCCTTGTCCACGACCGTTCCGGCAAGGGCGCTGGCACCAGTCAAGGTACCCGTCTTGGCCCGGACGATCCCAGCGGCGGGGCGCGACGAGCCCCTGAGAAACCGGTCCGCCAACGTCCCGGTCAGGCCGGCCACCGCCAGCTGGGCCACGACATCCTGCAGCGCCGGATCTTTGCCTCCAGCGGCCAGTTGGAGCACGTCCCCGAGCGCGTGCGCGGTGACAAGGGAGCCCGCGGAGAGCCCGCTGGTGTCGATCATGGTGACCCCCTCGATGCTGACCCCCCTGGCCTTCACGGTCTTCTTGACCCATGCGGCCACGCCGGCGAACGACGTGGGCTTGGCCGCCTTGAAGGCCGCTCGGCGGGCCAGCGACTCGGTCAGGGCGTTGTCGCTGTCGCGAAGGGCCAGCGCCACCAGGTCGGTCAGCGGCGCAGACCGGACCACGCCGAGATCGTGCGCCCCGGCGAGCACCGCCATGTGGTCGATCGCGGGGGCAACGGTGAGTCCATGGCCGGCCAGCTGCTTGCGAAATGCGCTGGCCGTGCTGGATACGGGATCGGAGAACGCCATCCCTCCCGGGACCGGCCGCTCGGTGGAGAGCCCGAGCATGGCCACCGGGCCGGTCAAACCCGCGTTGACGTCCGCAGCCTGCCAACCCGGTGCATACCAGGGACCTGGGGCGTAACGCTCGTCGATGTGCAGCCGGATGCTGGTCACCCCCGCTGCTTTGAGAGCCCGAGCGGTCTGATCGGCTAGATCAGCGAGGCCCGCCCGACCTGCCACGGCCGAAGGGTTGCCCGTGCCTGGGTTGAGCAGGGTGTCACCGCCGGCGACGAGGATCACGTCGTGGGGGTCAGTACCACGCACCGCCCGGGTAGAGAACGTCGTCCCAGGGTCCAGGGTCGAGACGATGGCGGTGGCGGTGAGCAGCTTGACGGTCGAGGCAGGGGTTCGTGGCACCTGAGCCGAGACATCGAGCAGGTGCGTCCCGCTGCCGGCATCGCGGATGGTCAAGCCGACCGACGAGCCAAGCCCGGAGTCGGCCAGCGCCCGGTTCAGGGCGGCCCGCAGTCCGGCTCCGGTCGGCATCGGCGCCGCGTCGCCCGCGATGGGCAGGGGCTCTGCCGGGGAGGCGACCGCCGACGGGATCGCCGCCGGCGTGAACGTCGCCGAAGGAGAGGAACCGGGTGTCGACGTCGGGACGGCCGGCATACCGACGTCTGAGGAGGACCGGTCGAGAGTGAGCACCCCGGGGACGAGGTCGAAGATGTCCGCCGTGAGATAGCCGCCGAGAGCCAGGATCAGCGCGCCGGCAGCCGCAAGAGCTCGGCGCACAGACTCCCCCTATTCGTGATTCGGCCGGGATACGGGACACTTACCCGAGCCTAAGCCAATCCCCATCGAAGGGCACCGCCGTGGAGTATGACGTCACGATCGAGATTCCCAAGGGCCACCGCAACAAGTACGAGGTGGATCACGCGACTGGGCGCATCCGGCTTGACCGGCTGTTGTTCACCTCGACGCGTTACCCGGCCGACTACGGATACGTGGAGGACACACTGGGCGAGGACGGCGACCCGCTGGATGCGCTGGTCCTGCTCGAGGAGCCCACGTTCCCCGGATGTCTGGTCGGTGCGCGGGCAATCGGCCTGTTCCACATGACTGACGAGGCCGGCGGCGACGACAAGATCCTGATGGTGCCCGCACACGACCCCCGCGTGGCCCACATCACCGACCTCGAGGACGTCAGTGCCTTCGACCGTCTCGAGATCCAGCACTTCTTCGAGACCTACAAGGACCTGGAGCCGGGCAAGTCAGTCGAAGGCGCTCACTGGGGTGACCGCGCCGAGGCTGAGAGAGTCATTCTGGAGGCCCTCGAACGCGCGCGCGCCGCCGGCATGAGCACGGCTCGCTGGAGCGGGCCGCACTGACCTTCGCGCGGTTCAGTCCCGCGGTATGACGGCTGCTCGCCTACGGGCGGCCGCCGTACGGAAGGGTGTCGCTGCGCCAGATCGAGGACTCTCTCACCAAGGCACCGGTGTAGGGCGCCTCGATCATCCGACCGTTGCCGACGTAGAGACCGACGTGGTGGCTGCTCGGGCCATCGGCGCCAAAGAAGACCAGGTCACCCGGCTGAAGGTCGCTGAGCGGCACCCGACTCGTCTCGTTCCACTGGTATCCGGTGTAGTGAGAGAGGTAGACCCCGGCCTGGGCCCACGCCTGCTGGGTCAGACCCGAGCAGTCCCACGTGTTCGGGCCTGCAGCACCCCAGACGTAGGGGTCACCGATCTGTTTGCGGGCGAACGCGATGACGGCGGAGACGTTGCCAGATGAAGGTGGCGGCGACTGGGACTGGCCATCGGACCCTGACCCTGACCCCGAGGTGACAGAGCCCCGGGCCGCATCCCTCGCGGCACGGTCACGTGCGTCAGCGCGCGCCTGTGCCGCGGCAGCAGCCTTGGCAGCAGC
>JBDTMW010000180.1:0-5149 GCA_039934065.1 Actinomycetota bacterium
AGTTCTTGCTGATCAACCACCCGCTGGACTGCCCGGTCTGCGACAAGGGCGGCGAGTGCCCCCTGCAGAACCAGGCCATGTCCAACGGTCGGCCCACCAGCCGCTTCGATGACGTCAAGCGCACCTATCCCAAGCCGGTCAATCTCTCGTCGCAGGTGCTGCTCGACCGCGAGCGCTGTATCCTCTGCGCCCGCTGCACCCGGTTCTCCGACCAGATCGCCGGCGACCCGTTCATCACCCTGATCGAGCGTGGCGCCCTGCAACAGGTCGGCCTCTACCAGGACAAGCCGTTCGACTCCTACTTCTCCGGCAACACCGTCCAGATCTGCCCCGTCGGCGCACTGACCGGCGCGGCATACCGCTTCCGTTCCCGCCCCTACGACCTCGTCTCGACCCCGAGCATCTGCGAGCACTGCGCCAGCGGTTGTGCGACCCGCACCGACCACCGTCGGGGCACCGTCCTTCGCCGGATGGCGGCCAACGATCCCGCAGTCAACGAAGAGTGGAACTGTGACAAGGGCCGCTGGGCTTTCACCTACGCCACCGGCACCGACCGGATCACCGACCCGCTGGTCCGTGGCGATGACGGCAACCTGCACGTGGCCTCGTGGCCCGAAGCCCTGGATGCCGCGGCGCGCGGTCTGGCCGAGGCTCGCGACACCAAAGGTGTCGGCGTGCTCGTCGGCGGCCGGGTCAGCGGTGAGGACGCCTACGCCTACGGCAAGTTTGCCCGAATGGTGTTGCAGACCAACGACATTGACTTCCGTGCCCGGCCGCATTCGGTCGAGGAAGCCGAGTTCCTGGCCAGCAACGTGGTGGCCACTGGCCCGTCCGATGGCCCTGGCGGGTCGCTGACCTATGCAGACCTTGAGGCCGCCAGGACGGTGCTGCTGGTGGGCTTCGAGCCCGAGGACGAGTCGCCGATCGTGTTCTTGCGACTCCGCAAGGGGTTCCGCAAGAACCGGACTGCTGTATTCGCGGTCGCGCCCCTCGCGTCGCGCGGCCTGAAGAAGCTCGGCGGCACCGTGATCACGACCGCCCCCGGCACTGAGGCCGAGGTCCTGCAGGCTCTGGCCGGGGACGCCAAGATGTCAGACGACCCGATCATGACCGCCATCAGGGCAGCGTCAGCCGGTCTCGCGACCGAAGGCGCCGTGATCCTTGTCGGCGAGCGACTCGCGACCGTCCCCGGTGGTCTGTCCGGCGCGGCCGCGCTGGCATCGGCCACCGGTGCCAGGCTTGCCTGGATTCCCCGGCGCGCAGGGGAGCGGGGCGCGCTGGAGAGCGGCGCCCTGCCCAACCTGCTGCCCGGTGGCCGGCCGGTCAACGAAGCCCTGGCCCGGGCCGAGGTGGGTGAATCGTGGGGCGTCGTCGGACTGCCTGACACGGTCGGCCGTGACACGTCGGCGATCATCGCGGCGGCCAACTCCGGTGGGCTCGGCGGTCTCCTGGTCGGCGGTGTCGACCCTGCAGATCTCGTGGGCTCGGGCGACCTGCTGGACGCCCTCACCAGATCGTTCGTGGTCTCCCTTGAGCTGCGCCAGAGCGCGGTCACCGATGTCGCAGATGTCGTGCTGCCCGTGGCGGCCCACCAGGAGAAGGCGGGGACCTTCGTCAACTGGGAGGGTCGGGTGCGAACCTTCGAGGCGGCACTGTCCACGAGCGCCATGAGTGACCACCGGGTCCTGGACCTGTTGGCGAGCGAGATGGGCGAGCCCCTGGCGGTTCGCACGCTGGAGGCCGTGCGTGCCGACATGCGTGCGCTCGGGCCGTGGATGGGTGAGCGCGCGGCTGCACCGCTGGCCGCGCTGGTCGAGGTCCCGTCGCTAGAGCCCGGGCAGGCCGTGTTGGCCACGTGGCACCACCTCCTGGACTCCGGCCGGATGCAGGACGGCGAGCCGTTCCTGGCCGGGACGGCACCCAAGGCCCGGGCGTTGCTCTCGGCCAGTACCGCGGCGACGATCGGCCTGGCCGACGGCGACAGCGTGCAGGTCAGCACCGGGTCGGGTGCGATCACGCTCCCCCTGGTCATCACCGAGATGGCGGACCACGTCATCTGGTTACCCACCAACTCTCCCGGATCCGCGGTGCGGCAGGCGCTGGGCGTCGATGCGGGCGCTGTGGTCTCCATGACCAAGGGCGGTGTCGGATGAGCCTCATCGCTTCGCTGGCAGCAGGGCTCCCGACCATCGACAACCCGGCGGCCGACTTCAGCGACACCCCGTGGTGGCTCTCGTTGGTGAAGGCCTTGTTCATCTTCGCCTTCCTGATGGTCAACACCCTCCTTGTCATCTGGTTCGAGCGTCGTGTCATTGGCCGGATGCAGCAGCGTCCCGGCCCCAACCGCACCGGGCCGTTCGGTCTGCTGCAGACCCTCGCCGACGGCATCAAGCTGGCGCTCAAGGAAGACCTGACGCCCAAGAACGCCGACAAGGTGGTGTTCCTGATCGCGCCGATCATTGCGGGCGCCATGGCGTTCGTGTCCTTCTCGATCATCCCGATGGGGTCGACCGTCAGCATGTTCGGCCACCGGACCCCGTTGCAGCTGACCGACACCCCGATCGCGGTCCTGCTGGTGCTCGCGGTTGCCGGCGTCGGCGTCTATGGCATCGTCCTGGCCGGCTGGTCCTCCGGTTCCACCTACCCGCTGCTCGGTGGACTGCGCTCGACCGCGCAGGTGATCTCCTACGAGATCGCGATGGGTCTGTCGCTGGTCGCCATCTTCATCTACAGCGGCTCGATGTCGACCTCCCAGATCGTCGCCTCGCAAAAAAGCCTCTGGTTCATCATTCCGGCGTTCTTCTCCTTCCTGGTCTATATGGTGACCATGGTCGGCGAGACCAACCGTCTGCCCTTCGACCTGGCCGAGGGCGAGGGCGAGCTCACCGGCGGGTTCCATACCGAATACAGCTCGTTGAAGTTCGCGATGTTCTTCCTGGGCGAGTACGTCAACATGTTCACCGTCTCGGCGTTGGCCACCACGATGTTCCTCGGCGGCTGGCAGGCGCCTCCGGGGATCGCCGCGATCAACGACGGCATGTTCAACCAGGGCTGGTGGGGCCTGCTGTGGTTCGTTATCAAGCTGTGGATGTTCATGTTCTTCTTCGTCTGGCTGCGCGGGTCGCTGCCGCGGGTCCGCTACGACCAGTTCATGCGCTTCGGCTGGAAGTTCCTCATCCCGATCACCTTGCTCTGGGTCGTCTCGGTCGCCTTCATCCGCGGCGCGCAGCTGGCCTTCTTCGGTGACAACGTCAGGACGGCGACAGTTGTCGTGATCGGTGTCATTGCCACAATCGCCCTGGCCGTCGCCTGGGTCTGGGACGGTAAGCGCGCAGCAGCCGCCATACCACCCGAGCGACCCGAGGAGATCGACCCGTTCGCGGGTGGCTACCCGGTCCCGCCGCTGCCCGGACAGCGCCTCCGCGAGCCCAGCTCGATCGGATTGGCTTCGCCTGAGCCGAGCCTGCAGGGCAGCCCCTCGTGGGCCAGCTCGTCGGGTCAACCGGATCTCACCGATGAGGAGACTGACCGTGGCTGACGACCAGAAGAAGGCAGGTTTCCTCTCCGAGCTGTTTGCCCCAGTCAGCGGTTTCGGCGTCACGTTCGCGACAATGTTCCGCAAGCTCGAGACTGAGGAGTACCCAGAGGTCAAGCGTCCGACCCAGCCACGGTTCCACGGTCGCCACCAGCTCAACCGGCATCCGGACGGCCTCGAGAAGTGCATCGGCTGCGAGCTCTGCGCCTGGGCCTGCCCGGCCGACGCCATCTATGTCGAGGGCGCCGACAATGACGACGCCCCGGGGGGTGAGGGCCGGTTCTCACCCGGCGAGCGATACGGCCGCGTCTACCAGATCAACTACCTGCGTTGCATCTTCTGCGGTCTCTGCATCGAGGCCTGCCCGACGCGCGCGCTCACGATGACCAACTTCTATGAGCTGGCCGACGACAACCGCAGCAGCTTGATCTACGAGAAGGGCCAGCTGCTGGTCCCCGCCCAGGAGAGCATGGTCGCCGCCCCGCATCCGATGGTGGCCGGCACGACGGAGCGCGACTACTACCTGGGCAAGGTGACCACCGCCACGTCCGAGCAGCGGGCATGGGCAGCCGCCCGCGAGACCGAGCTCGCCAGGGAGACATCATGATCAGCGGTGGCGAAGTAGTCCTGTTCTGGGTCCTGGGCCCGCTCAGCGTGGTGGGCGCGCTGGGCCTGGTTTTTGCCAAGAAAGCCGTCCATGCGGCGCTGGGCATGGCAATGGTCATGGTCAACCTGGGTGTCCTGTACATCGTCCAGAACGCCGACTTCCTGGGGATCGTGCAGATCTTCGTCTACACCGGCGCGGTCATGATGATGTTCCTGTTCGTGCTGATGCTGGTCGGAGTCGACTCCTCGGACTCCCTGGTCGAGACGATCAAGGGCCAGAAGGTCGTCGCTTTCGTTCTGGCGGTGGGCTTCGGCGTCGTGCTCATGACAGCCATCGGGTCGGTGGTCTTCGCCAGCCCCATCGGCCTGGAGAAGGCCAACGCGGACGGCAACGTCACCGGTGTGGCCAACCTGATCTTCGGCAGGTACGTCTGGGTGTTCGAGGTCACCAGCGCACTGCTGATCACCGCGGCTCTTGGCGCGATGGTCCTGGCACACCAGGAGCGTCTGGTTCCCCGCCCGACCCAACGTCAATGGTCTGAGCGTCGCTTCCGCGAGGGCAAGAACCTGTCCGGACTTCCGGCGCCAGGTGTCTATGCCCTCAACAACGCGGTCGGCACTCCCGCGCTGCTTCCCGACGGCACGCCGAGCGAGCTGTCCGTATCCCGGGTGCTCACCGCCCGCGGACAGGTCACCAACCCTGATGCCTACACCGAGGCTGAGAAAGCGATCGAGCGCGACATTGAGGAGGGGACCGAACGATGAACCTGGTCAACTACATCTACCTGTCGACGCTGCTGTTCGCGATCGGGGCTGCCACGGTGCTCGTCCGCCGCAACGCCATCGTGGTCTTCATGGGTGTCGAGCTGATGCTGAACGCGACCAACCTGACTTTCGTGACGTTCGCGCGGATGCACGGCTCCCTTGACGGTCAGGTGATCGCCCTGTTCGTCATGGTCGTCGCTGCCGCCGAGGTCGTCGTCGGGCTCGCCATCATCATGGCCATCT
>JBDTMW010000181.1:0-5113 GCA_039934065.1 Actinomycetota bacterium
GGTTTCGTCATTCACGTCGGCTCACCGCCGTCTCCGGTCTCGTACTACCAGCAGGTCGGCCGCGCAGGGCGCGGCATCGACCACGCCCTCGTGACGCTCCTTCCCTCGGACGCCGACGCAGGGGTGTGGGACTACTTCGCGACGGCGACCATCCCGGAGCGGGGTCAGGTCGAGCGCCTGCTCGCGGGCCTGTCTGTCTATGCCGGCGGTCAGCCCGCGACGGTTCCGGCGCTGGAAGCCGAGACCGGGCTCCGGCGTGGACGAGTCGAGCTCTTGCTGAAGCAGCTGGCCGTCGACGGAGCAGTCGAGCGGGTCGAGGGCGGGTGGCGGCCGACCGGAGTCGAATGGGTCTACGACCAGCCGCACTATGACGGCATCATCGCCACGCGGCGGCGCGAAGCGGACATCATGCGCGCCTACACCCGCGGCGAGAGCTGTCTGATGCATCTGTTGCAGGAGTCGCTGGATGACCCCAGCGCCCAGAAATGCGGACGATGCTCGGTCTGTCTGGGGCACCTTCCCGAACCGTTGCGTGACCGGCCCGAGCCCGCCACCGTCGAGGCGGTGACCCGCAGGCTGAGGGGTGAGGTCACTGTCCTGGAACCTCGCAAGATGTGGCCCGGGGGAGCATTTGGCAGCAGAGGCCGTATTCCGGCGGGGCTGATGGCCGAGCCAGGAAGGGCCATTGTCTACGCCGATGCCCCCGAATGGCGCGAGCTGGTGGCATCGGCGTTTCTGAGGGACGGACAACCATCGCAGGAGCTTCGCGATGCGGCAGTCGGCGCCCTGGGCCACTGGCGTGACTCGTGGCCGGCCCGTCCCGACGTCGTCGTCACGCTGCCGGTGGCCGGCTACTCGTTGATGACCCGTGGCCTGGCAGACCATCTGGCCGAGGTTGGCAACTTGGGGCGGGCCGATATGACCGTCGCCATTGACCCTGCGGCAGCGATCGGTCTGTCCTCATCGGAGGAGGCGGCGCTGTGGCGGGACGCTATCCGCGTCAACGACCAGCTGCTGTCGGCTGTCGCCGGCAAGGTGGTGCTGCTCCTGGTCGATGCCTCGTCGACGCAGTGGCCGATCACCGTGGCTGCCGCCCACCTCCGCCAGGCCGAGGCGTCAATGGTGCTGCCTCTGCTCGTTCACCGCCGGCCCTGACCTGGCAGACGCGGGGGTTGTTCGGCCCGGCAAGGGGCAAGATGACTCCCATGCCGAACGTCTTCTCGCCGACGACCAGACTCGGTGCGCGAGGCCTCCTGGCAGCCGCCTCGTTGACCCTGGTGGCGATCCCCTTTTCGTTGACGCTGTTGCTGGTGGAGGACAGGTGGGAGCCGCTGTTGCGGGCTGATATCGGCGCACGCGACCGTCTGCACGGCTACGCCGTAGCGCACGCGGGTTTCGTCAACGTGATGCAGCTGATCAGCAGCTCCGGGTCGGCGCTGGCATGGGTGCTCGTGCTGACCGCGGTCGTCTGCTGGCTGGTGTGGCGCCGGCTGCCCCGGCTGGCACTGTTCGTGGCGGTCACGGCGTCCGGTTCATCGTTCCTGAACGCTGTTGTCAAGATGGCTGTCCATCGACCGCGGCCGGTCTTTGTCGACCCCGTTGCGCAGGAGCCCGGACTTAGTTTTCCCAGCGGCCATGCCCAGGCGGCAGTCGTCGGGTATGCCTTGCTGCTGCTGGTGTTTCTGCCCTGGCTGCACGGATCATGGCGCCAGGCCACTGTCGCGGTGGCGGCAGTCATGGTGCTGCTGGTCGGCTTCTCTCGAGTCGCTCTGGGCGTCCATTACGCCTCCGATGTCGTGGGGGGTTTCATCCTGGGCGCGGCGTGGGTGATCGCCATGGCGGCGGCCTTCAACGCGACTCCCTCGGCCCGGCGCCGACCCGCGGCGTCTGAGCACCTCCTTTGATGGCATCCTTTGTCTTTGTGTCCGATTCGACAGAGGCTCGCGCGGACAAGGACTGTCGGCGCCGTCGTGCTTCGGCCGGAATGTCCGGTGTCCCTCACGCCTCGCCGAGCATCGTCGGATGACCGCGCCTAAGGAGTACTGAGATGGGAAGCTTTCACGTCGACTCTGAGGTCGGTCGCCTTCGGCGGGCGATTCTGCACCGTCCCGACCTCGAGCTCAAGCGGCTGACCCCGAGCAACAAGGACGACCTTCTCTTCGATGACGTGATGTGGGTCGAGCGGGCGAAGCAGGAGCACGATGGTTTCGCCCAGACCTTGCGAGACCTGTCCGTCGAGGTCATCTACTTCGACACGCTGCTGCGCGAGACCGTCGAGGTGCCACAGGCGCGTGACTTCCTCCTGGACAGCATCTTCGACGAGCGGGTCTATGGGCCCATCGCGGTCGACCCCCTCCGGACGGCGCTCGCCTCCCTCGACTCCCAGACCCTGACCGAGACGCTCATCGGAGGGCTGACCAAGCGTGAGGCGCTCGAGTGGATGGACGAGCCATCATCACTGTCCTTCCGTGCGATGCAGGACGACAGCTTCCTGATCTCCCCGCTGCCCAACCACCTGTTCACCCGCGACCCGTCCTGCTGGATCTACGGCGGAGTGGCGATCAACGCGATGCGCAAGGACGCTCGCTTGCTCGAGTCGCTGCAGTACGAGTCGATCTACCGATGGCACCCGATGTTTGCCCATGCGGGCTTCCCTCGCTGGTCGGAGGGAATCTCAGGCGGCGACGCCACGATGGAGGGCGGCGACGTCCTGGTTATCGGACAGGGCGCGGTGCTGGTCGGGATGAGCGAACGGACCACCCCACAGGCAGTCGAGCTGCTGGCCCGGCGGCTCTTCGCGGCCGGCTCCGCACAGCGCATCGTCGCTCTGCTGCTGCCGCAGCGCAGGGCATTCATGCACCTGGACACGGTCATGACGATGGTCGATGAGGGGTCTTTCACGAAGTACGCGGGGCTGAGCATGCTGGCGTCCTTCACGGTCCAGCCCGGCGACACGGACAGGGAGCTACGGATCACCCAGCATCCGCCGGAGGATATGCACAAGGTCATCGCGGCGGCGCTGGGGTTGGACGACATCCGGGTGCTCACCCCGACCCAGGACGTCCACTCCGCAGAGCGCGAGCAGTGGGATGACGGATGTAATGTGCTCGCGGTCAGCCCCGGCGTGGTCATCGCCTACGAGCGCAACGTCACGAGCAACACGCACCTGCGCAAGAACGGTGTCGAGGTGGTCACCGTGGCCGGGAGCGAGCTGGGGCGGGGCCGCGGCGGTCCGCGCTGCATGTCATGTCCGATCGAACGGGAGGCTGTCTAGCATGTCGCAGAACCTGAGTGGCCGTAGCTTCCTCAAGGAGCTCGACTTCAGTCCTGGCCAGTGGGGCGAGCTACTGGCTCTGTCCGCGTCGCTGAAGGCCGCCAAGTCCTCCGGGAGCGAACAACAGCACCTGAGCGGCAAGAACATCGCGCTCATCTTCGAGAAGACGTCGACCCGCACCCGCTGTGCGTTCGAGGTCGCCGCCTTCGACCAGGGAGCGCACGTCACCTATCTCGATCCGAGCGGTAGCCAGATCGGTCACAAGGAGTCGATGAAGGACACTGCACGGGTGCTCGGCCGGATGTACGACGGTATTCAGTACCGGGGGTCCCGCCACGATCTGGTCGAGACCCTCGGCGAGTTCGCCGGCGTCCCCGTATGGAACGGCCTGACCGACGAGTGGCACCCGACCCAGTCGCTGTGCGACATGCTCACCATGCGCGAGTGGTGCACCAAGCCGGACGCCGAGATCGCCTTCGCCTACTGCGGTGACGCCCGCAGCAATGTTGGCAACTCGCTTCTCATTGCAGGGGCGATGATGGGGATGGATGTCCGTATGGTCGCTCCCCGCTCGCTGTGGAACCCGGATGAGGTCATCGCCGCCGCCGTGGCGATCGCCAAGACCACCGGCGCCCGGATCACCCACACCGAGGACACCGATGAGGGCGTCGTCGGCGTCGACTTCGTCTATACCGACGTATGGGTCTCGATGGGGGAACCCAAGGAGAAGTGGGCCGAACGAGTCGAGCTGCTGCGCCCCTACCAGGTCAACGCCGACCTGATGAGGCGGACGGGCAACCCGGACGTCCGTTTCATGCACTGCCTGCCCGCCTTCCACGACCGGAATACGGCCATCGGCGAGCAGCTCTTCCAGTCCACCGGGCTGGACGCGCTCGAGGTCACCGACGAGGTGTTCGAGTCCACGGCGTCCATCGTGTTCGACCAGGCAGAGAACCGGATGCACACCATCAAGGCCATCCTCGTCGCGACGTTGGGCGACTGAGGGTTACTGAAGGCAGGGATTGATATTGACGCCGGGCGGCGACTTCCGCGGCCCGGATGACACTTACACGGATGATGAACATGGAGCAGCAATGATTGAGACCCAGGCACTCTCCCAGCAGGCGATCTGGCTTGCCGATCAGGTGACCGCGCACAACTACCACCCGTTGCCGGTGGTCATCACTTCCGCTGAGGGGGCGTGGGTGACTGATGTTGACGGGCGCCGTTATCTGGACTGTCTGGCGGGTTACTCAGCGGTCAACTTCGGCCACGGACATCCGGTGCTGGTCGCCGCCGCCCGCGAGCAGATGGGGCGAGTCACGCTGACCAGTCGGGCTTTCCACACCGACCAGCTCGGACCCTTCTGCCGCGACCTCGCGGCACTTGCCGGGATGGAGGTCGTCCTGCCGATGAACACCGGGGCAGAGGCTGTGGAGACAGCCATCAAGGTGTCGCGCAAGTGGGGATATGACGTCAAGGGCGTGGCACCGGACCAGGCCAACATCATCGTGTTCGACGGCAACTTCCACGGGCGGACCACGACGATCGTGAGCTTCTCGACCGATCCCGTTGCCCGTGACGGCTTCGGCCCGTTCACCCCCGGGTTCAAGGTCGTTCCCTATGGCGATGCGGCGGCAGTGGAGGCGGCCATCGACGCCAGCACGGTTGCCGTGCTGGTCGAGCCGATCCAGGGTGAGGCCGGCGTGCTCATTCCGCCAGCGGGATTCCTCCAGGCGGTGCGCGACCTCTGTACTCGCGAGAACGTGCTGTTCGTCGCCGATGAGATCCAGTCGGGTCTGGGGCGCACCGGCAGCACCTTCGCCTGCGAGCTGGAGG
>JBDTMW010000182.1:0-5112 GCA_039934065.1 Actinomycetota bacterium
TCGCTCAGCGCGAGCTCGAAGAACACCTGCTCGTCGGAGGCGCCGGTGGCCTTGACTGCGCTGATCTCGGTGTCGTAGTCCGAACTGCCCTCGATGGCCTTGTCGAAGATCGTCGGGTTGGAGGTGAGCCCGGTGATCGAGTATTGCTCGATGTAGGTGTGCAGGGTGCCCTGGTCGAGCAGGCCGCGGGTGATGTTGTCCAGCCACAGGCTCTGGCCGGCCTCGTGCAGCGCTTGGGTGGGCTTCATGGGCGTCTCCTTGGCAGTTCGTGTCATGATGCGACCCGGCAGCGGGCCGCGTCGACGATGTGCAGGGCGGGGAATCGGCATCGGCAATGGTTTCGAGTGCGGCGGCGCCGGGCCCACCTTCGTGGTCGTGGTCACCCCGTGCCGTTTCAACGCATCCGCAACGTCGTCGACCGACGCGGTGGCGGGCACGGTGATCACCGGGGTGGTCATGCTCTAGCGGACCCTGGCTACTCCCGCCGGCATTGCGGCGCCGGCTATGGAGCGTTCAGACACTGCGTCAATTTATCACCGTGGGACCTCTTCGAAAAGCGACGGAACAGAGTTAGTCCATGGTTCTTCACGTTCACCTCCACTCCCTTGGTGGATCCGATCCGGCGTGAGCCGGTGCCTCCTCGAACCCGTCGGCCAACCGGCATACCCCGGGCTACAACAGACCCGCCATCACCGGTCGCCCGCGCTCAATGGCTCATCCGGAATGCACGCTGCCAGGGGTCGCCGATCTGCGACACCCACGTTGCCGGCGGGCGGACGGTCGTCGGTGGCCGCCACCCTGACTCGACCCTGGCCCCGGAACCCGAACTGTCCGGGGCGCCCCGTGGCTTCGGCGCCTGATCGACCTCCGCGGCGAGCTTCCTCAACGCATGCTCACCGGATTGGGCTCGAGTTCCGTCCCACAGAGTGGGCAGGTCAGGGGTCCCAAGTGCCTGCCAGTCCTGCCTCCAGCTTCGGATGAGTCGCCAGGCTTGGCTGGTGATCGGTCCTCGTGATACAGAGACCGCATAGCCAAACCGGCGGATAGGGTCCGAGGTCGCCGTCCCCCGCATGAAGGTGCTGGCGAGCAAGGTATGGAGCACCGCGGGGTTGCCGATGTCCACCCCGTCCTCCCAGTACGCAGTGAACAGCAACCGGCGGATCTCGCCGGATACTTCGGCACCGCACGCCTCGGCATAGGCCGAGATCGCTGCCTCAGTCTTGGGGACCATGGCCGGCGCGGCGGCAGGCAGCCGCTCTCCGGGTCGAAGAAGCGCTCGGGCGTCCTCAAGAGCATGCTCGGCGGCGGACGAAGATTCGGCGTCGTGACGAAGCCCGTTGACTGGCAGTTCGGGACGGTGTTCGACGGCACGCCACTGGACTGCGACGCCCGCGTCGGTCAGCGCGTCAACCCGTTGGCTGGCCAGGTAGCACACGGGGCAGCTGAAGTCTCCGTAGACAACCAGGGTGCGCGAGGGCTGCGCCGAAGCCGACGTGCGACTACGCGAAGCAAGGTCATGATCCATGCGGACTATTTTGTCACATTAGTCTCGTAATTAATAGACCGGCGACGGCGGCAAACTCGCTCCAACGGTGGCCGGTCGGCCCCTTCGGCCTGCGAGACAGGCCAGTCCTGGCTGAACTCGCCGTTCGAAGGCACTAGCCTTCGAACCCACTGTTTAATACACTCCACTTGTGTTAACCACACAGGGACACTAGCCTGGGCCCGTTTGTTCGCCACCAAGGCCCAGTGCTGTCACCCATTGACCGAGCCAAGTCGATCCAGACCAGGAGAAGAATATGACGTACGTGATCGCCCAGCCGTGTGTTGACGTCAAGGACAAGGCCTGCGTCGAGGAGTGCCCGGTCGACTGCATCTATGAGGGTGAGCGTTCGCTTTACATCCACCCCGACGAGTGCGTCGACTGCGGCGCCTGCGAGCCGGTCTGCCCGGTCGAGGCCATCTTCTACGAGGACGACACCCCCGAGCAGTGGAAGGACTTCTACAAGGCCAACGTCGAGTTCTTCGACGACCTCGGAAGCCCCGGTGGCGCGGCCAAGCTCGGCCTGATCCACAAGGACCACCCGCTGGTCGCCGCTCTGCCTCCGCAGGCCTGACACGGCCAACCAGCAGAGCCGGGCGTCGACTGCGCACCGCTGACCGAACCCGAAGTCGTGAGGAGATCGAGGCTCGGCAACGATGCCGGCGGTTCGGGGCGGTGGCGATCAAGCCCACGTCCTTCAGCCTGGTTGGGGCCGTCCCCTGGCCAGGCCTCAGCCGCGTAGAAGCGCGAGGTCAGGGACCTTGGCGGGCGCCTTGGCGGGTGCTGCCAGGGTGTCGGGGTCGTGTTTGGGGCGTAGGAGCCGCATGGCGTTGAGGATGACGACCAGGACAGAGACCTCGTGGACGAGCATCCCGATGGCCATCGTGACCCCGCCCAGGAACACCCCGAGCAGGAGCAAGGAAACGGTGATCAGAGCGATAGCGATGTTCTGGCGCATGTTGGCCACGGTGCGTCTCGCCAGGGAGATGGCCTCGGGGAGCTTAAGGAGGCTGTCACCCATCAGGGCGATGTCTGCGGTCTCCACGGCCACGGCCGAGCCTGCCGCACCCATGGCGACCCCGATGTCGGCGGCGGCCAGGGCGGGAGCGTCGTTGACGCCGTCACCGACCATGGCCACGGTGTGACCCTGCTGCTGCAGCCGGGTAACAGCGGCCAGCTTGTCCTCAGGCAACAGCGCGGAGTGGACCTCGTCGACCCCGGTGATCGCGCCGATGGCGCCGGCGACCAGCGGGGCGTCGCCGGTCAGCATGACGACCTTCTTGACGCCGGCCCTGTGCAGCCTGGCCACCATCTGGGCGGCGTCTGGACGGACCTGGTCGGCCACCGCCACCACACCTATCACGGCGTCGTCGACCGCGACAATCATCGGGGTTCGCCCGGCGGCGGCAAGCTCCTGGGCGGCCGGCGCCGCACCGACGGTGTCAGCGACACCGTACTGCTGCAGCAGGGCCAGGTTGCCGATCAGGACCCGGCGCCCGGCGGTGATGGCGGTAATGCCCTTGCCGGGGACGGGCTCGGTGTGCTCGGGCAATCCCGTGATGGTCAGATTCTCCGCGGCCGCAGCGGCCAGGATCGGGCGGGCCAAAGGGTGCTCGGAGCCGGCCTCGGCCCGGGCTGCCCAGGTCAGGACTTGGGCCCGGTTCATGCTCGGATCGAGCACCACGACGTCGGTCAGCTGCGGGCGCCCCTTGGTCAGGGTGCCGGTCTTGTCCACCGCGACGGCGGTGATCTTCGCCGAGGTCTCCAGGAACTCCCCGCCCTTGATCAGGATGCCGTCCTTGGCGGCCCGGCCGATGCCGGCCACGATCGAGACCGGGATGGAGATGACCAACGCCCCTGGGCAGCCAATGACCAACAAGGTCAAGGCGAGGACCACGTCGCCGCTGATCAGGCCGACGACCAGGGCCAGGACCATGATCGCCGGGGTGTACCAGGCCGAGAACCGGTCCATGAACTGCGCAGTACTGGCCTTGGCGTCTTGAGCCTCCTCCACGCGGTGGATGATCCTGGCCAGGGTTGTGTCCGCGCCGACGCCGGTGGCCTTGACCTGCAGGAACCCACCCTTGGAGACGGTCCCGGCGAAGACCCTGTCCCCAGTGCTTTTCTCTACCGGGATCGACTCGCCGGTGATGGATGCCTCGTCCAGGGCGCCGGTGCCGGCGATGACCTCTCCGTCGACGGGAACCTTGGCCCCGTTCTTGACCAGCACCGTCTCACCCATGAGAACGCCGGCAGCGGGCACCTCGACCTGCTGGCCCTCGCGCAGGACCACCGCGACATCCGGTGCGACCGCAATCAGCTCGGCCAGCGCCGACCGGGTCTTGTTCAATGTGGCCGCCTCCAGGGCGTGTCCGACCGCAAATAGGAAGGTGACCGCGGCGGCCTCCCAGTACTGACCGATGATCACCGCGCCGATGGTGGCCACACTGACCAGCAGGTCGATGCCGACTACCCTCACCGTGAGCGCTCGGGCAGCCTTGAGCACGATCGGGGTACCGGCCAGCGCCGCTGCGGCCACCATGAAGATGTTGCCCACGTCGCCCAAAGCGAACATTCGGGCCACGACGAACGACACGACGATCAGCAACCCGGAGATCATCGGGATCGCCCACGGACCGCGACCCCATTTGTGCAGCTTGCTCATTTCCTTGTCCTCTCTCGACGTCCCTCAACCCCACTTGCGGGGTCCAGATGGACGCTACGAGGGCCACACGGTCCCGACCATGACCCACGTCAATCAACGGCACAACAGCCCTGAAACCCCTACGGCGGCACCTCGGCAGGCATACGAAAGGTGCGTCACCGCCCGAGTCAGCAGACCTGGGCGGTGACGCACGCGACCTGTCCCCACGTCGTGGCGGGGGTAGGTTAAAAAACGGCCGGGCGGGCGGTGTAACCGGCCTTGGCGACCGCCTCGACCAGCTTGTCGACGCTGGCAATGGCCGGGTTGTGGTCGATCGCAATGTGGGAGGAGGCGAAGTACACCTTCACGGCGTCCACACCGTCGACGCGCCCGACCTGCTTCTCGATCTTCGCCACGCAAGAGGGGCAGGTGAAGCCTTCGGCGCGCAGGTTCGTGCGAGTGGTGGCGGTAGTGGAGGTGGTCGTGGTGCTCATTGTTCTTGTCCTTTCAGGTCCTGTATCAGCCCCCTGGTGGGTGGCATCTACGACGTTAGGCAGGCCAAGACAGGGCAACCATGATCTGCGTCAATCAACCGCAACACAGACTCTCGCAGCAGAGCGGCAGGCCAAGAAGGACAGACCGGTGGACGCGGGCACCCGCCGAGGCGCGTGACGCCAAGGGAGGGCAGCAGCACCCGGCCTTTGGTGACAACACATTGAGCCCTCGGTGACCGGCCGTGGCGCTTAGTGGTCCATCTCGGCGGTGGCGGCGAGACGGTCGCGGTCGAGCACCGCGGTCCAGCGACGCCCGGAGTCGATGATGCCCTCCGTGCGCAGCCGGCTCATCACCCGGGAGACCGACTCCGTCGTAGAGCCGACCATGCCCGCCAGATCCGCCCGGGACAAGGGAAGCTGGAGCAGAGTGC